>CANNLO010000140.1 GCA_947505055.1 Methylococcaceae bacterium
GACCATCGGTCTGCCTTTGAAAATCACCAGTCCTTTATCCTGATTATTCATGCGCCGGGCCCTGCCACCCGCCAGAATCACGCCGGCTATTTTTGTTTGACTGTCCATAATGCTAAGGTATATTTGATAGGAGTATTTGTTGAAGTTGTTGTGGGGATAGACTATTCTCGCAATCCTGCGGCTTATTGCAAGCAGTGTCTGTCTCGCATTTGTAATTGCCAGGGCTTTGACGACACACTTATAAAATCTGGCTACTTTTTACTTACCGACCAATGGAAATCAAATATTCACCCATGAAAATTAAACATACTCTTTTTGCTTTAATCACCGTAATTTCAGGCTGTACTACGGTTCCAGAAAAACCGGTAGAACAGGCTGAGCCTGCACCGTTTATCAGTGACTATCCTACGCGTGACCGTGTTGAATATGTTTTAAACTGTGTTGCACAGCATGGTGGGTTGTCTTACATCAGTCAATATGCCTGCGGTTGTAAAATAGATAAAATTGCTGAAAAACTGAGCTTCACCGAGTATGAGTCTGCGAAAACTTTTACTTATTTAAGCAAAGGTCAAACGGGCGATGCTGGTGCTGCAATGCGTGATCCCGCGCAATCCAAAGATTTAAGAAAGCGGCTTAAAGACGCGGAAGCTTCCGCTGAAAAAAGTTGCTTTGTGAAATAGAATAAAAAGATTGTTACGATTTTAAGATAAACCGAGTTTAAGGTTATTTGTTTAAAATACATCTTTTACCATTGCCACAGATTCATTGGAGTTGAACATCTAGTATCCTTGAATTTGTGGCTGTGGCTGTTTTGTAGGTTCGCTAAAGATCAAAAAAACATGCAACTCAAAAAAACACTATTATTTTTGTCTAATATATAGCATTTTTACACCTAAAATATCTTGTGCTATGCTATCCGATACTCTAAATACGCAACAGCAACGGATAGCTGTTGATTTAATCAGGATGGATACGCCATATTGAGATAATCATGACTGAATCAGGCACCAAGCAAGCAACCGTGCAAGAAATAATCGCCGCGCTTAAAGACAAGCCCGGCGCACTATTGCCAATTTTGCATGGGATACAGGATGAGCTGGGCTATATTCCTGCAGAAACCGTTCCGGATATTGCCGCAGCCCTTAATCTTTCCCGTGCCGAAGTGCATGGTGTGATCAGTTTTTATCATTATTTCAGGGATACGCCACCTGGCAAACAAACTGTACATCTTTGTTTGGCAGAATCCTGTCAAGCCATGGGTGGAAAGCAACTTGAAATGCATGTTAAAAACAGATTGGGCATTGGTTTTCATGAAACCACTGCCGATGGTAACTTCTCGTTGGAACCGGTTTACTGTTTAGGAAACTGTGCGTGTTCACCTGCAATGCAAATCGGCAAGGATATTTACGGTCGTGTGTCCACAGACTCCTTTGACAGTGTAATTAATGAGATGGAGAAATCAGCATGACTGTAACAATTTATGTTCCATGCGATTCAAGCGCTGTTTCACTGGGTGCTGATCGGGTTGCCAAAGCTATTTTGCAAGAAGCGAATACGCGCGGTATCGCTATTGAACTGATTCGTAACGGTTCTAGAGGCATGTACTGGCTGGAACCTCTGGTTGAAGTAGCAACGTCTGCCGGGCGCATCGCTTATGGTCCCGTTCAACCCGGTGATATAGCAAGTTTGTTTGATGCTGACTTCACTCAGGGCGGTACGCATGCTCTTTGTTTAGGTCTGACTGAAGATATAGACTATTTCAAAAAACAACAACGTTTGACTTTTGCGCGCATCGGCAAAACCGATCCTATTAGCTTGACTGACTATATAAATAATGAAGGTTATCGTGGCTTAAAGAATGCTTTGGCCATGACTCAGACTGATATCGTTAAAGAAGTTACCGATTCTGGTTTGCGCGGTCGCGGTGGTGCAGCTTTTCCGACCGGCATCAAATGGAATACGGTTTTAAATACGGCTTCCTTGCAAAAATATATCATCTGCAATGCTGACGAAGGCGATTCCGGTACTTTTTCTGATCGTATGGTGATGGAAGGCGACCCGTTTGTATTAATCGAAGGTATGACCATTGCCGGTGTTGCCGTAGATGCAACGCAAGGATATATCTATCTGCGTGTCGAATATCCGCATGCCTTTGAAATTCTAAATACTGCCATTGCCAATGCTTACGAAGCGGGTTATTTGGGAGCCAATATTCAAGGCAGCGGCAAATGTTTTGACCTCGAAGTCAGATTGGGCGCAGGCGCTTATGTTTGCGGTGAAGAAACCTCTCTAATGGAAAGCTTGGAAGGCAAGCGCGGTCTGGTTCGTTTTAAACCTCCCTTGCCAGCCATCAGCGGTTTATTCGGCCAACCGACTGTTGTTAATAACGTGATTTCCCTGGCATCAGTGCCGGTTATTCTTGATAAAGGCGGCGATTATTACCGCGATTTCGGCATGGGTCGTTCGCGTGGCACCTTGCCTTTGCAATTGGCCGGTAATATTAAGCATCCTGGATTGGTTGAACTGGCGTTTGGATTAACCTTACGCGAATTACTTTATGACTTTGGCGGTGGTTCAGCGTCTGGCAGACCCATTCGTGCGGTTCAGGTAGGTGGTCCGCTGGGTGCTTATCTTCCCGAATCACAATTTGATACGCCTTTGGATTATGAAGCCTTTGCAGCAAACTGGACGGTTTTGGGACACGGTGGTGTTGTTGTGTTTGACGACACGGTTGATATGGCGGTAATGGCCCGCTACAGCATGGAGTTCTGTAAGATTGAATCTTGCGGAAAATGCACACCTTGTCGGATTGGTTCCACCCGTGGCGTAGAAGTGATGGATGAAATTATTAACGGTGAAAACTTGGAAAAAAACATTCCTTTGTTACGGGATCTTTGTGACACCTTGTTGCACGGCTCCCTCTGCGCCTTAGGTGGCATGACGCCTTACCCTGTCCTGAGCGCTATAAATCATTTCCCGGAAGATTTCGGGATAGATGCCTAACCTGACGCCGCTAAATAATAAGCTTGTAGAATGGGTAGAGCAAAGCGAAACCCATCTTAGTGTGATTTCTGATGGGTTTCGGCGACTGCCTCTACCCATCCTACGCATAATGAGGATATGACAATGTCGATGAATAAAGAAAAAGATTTAGGTACACCCGCCAGCACCAACGAAAACATGGTGACACTTGAAATTGATGGCTTTAAGGTTACCGCTCCGATCGGGACATCAGTGATGCGCGCAGCAGCAAGCATCGGCATTGAAATCCCTAAATTATGCGCAACCGACAGCATAGAGCCATTTGGTTCGTGTCGACTTTGCGTGGTACAAATTGAAGGCGGCCGTGGTATGCCAGCTTCCTGTACTACGCCGGTTGCGGAAGGTCTGAAAATTACCACCCAGAACAAAAAACTGGCTGATGTTCGGCGCGGCATCATGGAATTATATATTTCCGATCATCCGCTGGATTGCTTGACCTGTTCCGCCAACGGCGATTGCGAACTGCAAGATATGGCTGGTGCAGTTGGTTTGCGCGAAGTTCGGTACAACCCGATTGAAACCCATCTGGATGCGGTAAAAGACGATAGCAACCCGTACTTTAGTTTTGACCCCAGTAAATGTATCGTCTGCTCACGCTGCGTCAGAGCTTGCGAGGAAACTCAGGGTACTTTTGCGCTAACCATCGACGGTCGTGGCTTTGATTCCAAAGTATCACCCAGCCAAAACCAGTCGTTCATGGATTCTGAATGTGTTTCCTGTGGTGCTTGCGTTCAAGCTTGCCCGACAGCAACGCTGATGGAAAAATCAGTAATAGACAACGGCCAACCAGAGCACGCCATTATTACAACCTGCGCCTATTGCGGCGTCGGCTGTTCTTTCAGAGCTGAAATGAAAGGTGAGCAAGTAATCCGCATGGTTCCGCACAAAGACGGCAAAGCTAATCATGGCCATTCCTGCGTAAAAGGCCGTTTTGCCTTTGGTTATGCTACGCACAAAGATCGCATTACTAAACCGATGATTCGAGCCAGCATCAAAGATGCCTGGCAGGAAGTCAGCTGGGAAGAAGCGATTAATCATGCCGCTTCAGAATTAAAACGCATACAGGGAAAATACGGTAAAGATTCCATCGGCGGTATTACTTCTTCACGTTGTACCAACGAAGAGGTCTATATCATGCAAAAACTGATTCGTGCTGGTTTTGGCAATAACAACGTTGATACCTGTGCACGGGTTTGCCATTCACCAACCGGTTACGGACTTAAACAAACCTTTGGCGAGTCTTCAGGAACGCAAAACTTTGATTCGGTGATGAAAGCCGATGTTATTTTGCTAATTGGCGCTAATCCAACCGATGGCCATCCGGTATTTGCGTCACAAATGAAAAAACGCCTGCGTCAGGGCGCAAAACTGATTATTGTCGATCCACGCGAAATTGATCTGGTCAAATCGCCACATGTAATAGCCAGCCATCATCTTAAATTGCGTCCTAGCACCAATGTCGCGTTGATCAATGCTTTGGGCTACGTGGTGGTCACAGAAAACCTACTTGATCAAACGTTTATCGATCAACGTTGTGATGTAACATCTTTTGCCAAATGGAAAACTTTTGTTTCCCAGGACCATAATTCTCCGGAAGCGACCGAGTCAATTACCGGCGTTCCCGCAGAAGAAATCAGAGCTGCAGCCAGGCTTTACGCCACCGCCAAAAATGGTGCGATTTATTATGGTTTAGGTGTAACCGAACATAGCCAGGGTTCAACTATGGTTATCGGTATTGCTAATCTGGCTATGGCGACTGGAAATCTTGGTCACGAAGGTGTTGGCGTTAATCCGTTACGCGGACAAAATAACGTTCAGGGTTCTTGCGATATGGGTTCGTTTCCACATGAGTTCCCTGGCTATCGCCATGTATCTGATGCTGAAACCCATCAGCTGTTCACACAAGCCTGGCAGGCAGAATTGAGTTCAGAACCTGGCTTGCGCATCCCCAACATGTTTGATGCGGCAATGGACAAGAGCTTTATGGGGCTGTACTGCGCCGGTGAAGATATCGCCCAGTCTGATCCAGATATAAAACATGTTCATGCCGCGTTACGGGCTATGGAATGTGTCATCGTGCAGGATATCTTCCTCAATGAAACCGCCAAGTTCGCACATGTATTTTTGCCTGGCGCATCGTTTTTAGAAAAGAACGGCACCTTTACCAATGCCGAACGTCGTATCTCGCCTGTCCGTAAAGTTATGTCTCCGCTGGCGGGTTATCAGGATTGGGAAGTTACTCAAATGCTGGCCAATGCGATGGATTATCCGATGAATTACGGTCATCCTTCAGAAATCATGGACGAGATTGCTCAGCTTACGCCCAGTTTTAAAGGTGTCAGCTACGATAAAATTGACCAATTGGGCAGCATTCAATGGCCTTGTACCGATGAAGCGCCCGAAGGCACGCCTACCATGCATGAGCTGACTTTCATGCGCGATAACGGCAAAGGTTTGTTCATGTTGACCGAGTTTGTTGCGACCGCTGAACGTGTCAACGGTAAATATCCTCTTATTCTGACTACCGGTCGGATATTGTCGCAATACAATGTTGGTGCACAGACGCGTCGTACTGAAAATAACGCATGGCATGCGGAAGATCGCCTGGAAATCCATTCCCATGACGCTGAAGATCGTGGCATAAATAGCGGTGACTGGGTTGGCATTAAAAGTCGTGTCGGCGAAACCGTGTTGCGTGCCTTGGTTACGGATCGTGTTCAACCGGGGGTGGTCTATACCACGTTTCATTTTCCTGAATCGGGAGCCAACGTTATTACTACTGACAATTCGGATTGGGCGACTAACTGTCCAGAATACAAAGTAACAGCGGTGCAAATTACCAAGGTTAGTCAGTCTTCGGAATGGCAACAGGAATATCAGGCATTTTCAGAAACTCAACTCGAACTTTTGGAGCAGGGAATAAATCATGGCTAATGACACTGCTGAAGCGGTGTCGTTACCATTAGACTTAGGCTGGCCCAGCTATCAACAAACCACCGTTGATCGCTGGCGTGGTGATCTACACGATCAACGTGAAGACTACATTGCAGAAGAAGTGCCTATTTCGCTGATTTATAATGGGGTCCCGCATGTTGTGATGCTGGCGACTCCAACCAATCTTGAAGAGTTTGCACTGGGATTTAGCATTACCGAAGGCATTATAAAAAATCCACTAGAGCTTTTGTCTGTTCGGGTTTATAACCGTTCAAACGGTATTGAGGTGCAGCTAAAAATTCCTGAACAGCGATTTCAATGCTTGTCGGATAAAGGTCGTAATTTAACCGGGAGAACCGGTTGCGGTCTCTGCGGTGCTTCCACGCTAAAACAAGCCATCCGCCAACCGAATGAGGTGAAGGGTGACTTGTCTGTGTCTGCGGCCGAACTGCAATCCGCTTTAAGCGACATCAAACAGCACCAGAAATTAAATCAGTTAACCGGTGCAGTGCATGCAGCAGCCTGGGCTGTGCCTGGCCTAGGTATCGTGGATATTCGTGAAGATGTCGGTCGACATAACGCATTAGATAAATTAATTGGCTTCTTGTTACGTACCGGCAAAGATCTATCCGCCGGTTTTGTCATTGTGACCAGCCGCGCCAGCTATGAGATGGTGCAAAAAACTGCCTGGATTGGTATTACGCTGTTGGCCGCCATTTCTGCTCCAACGGGCTTGGCGATTCGTCTGGCCAATGAAACCGGTCTGACTTTGATCGGTTTTGCCCGTGAAGATCAGCATGTAATCTATACTCATCCGCACCGCTTAACCCATAACAACCCTTTGTGTGAATATCAATGAAAACTGAAAGACTGGTCAAAATGGCCAATGATATAGGTAATTTTTTTAACTCGGAAATCGACAAAGAGCTCGCGGCTGAGGGCATAAAAAATCATATTTCAAGGTCGTGGGACCCAAGAATGCGTGCAGCTATTATTGCCTATTGCAAGGAAGATGGCGCTGAATTAAGTCCACTCGTTAAAACCGCTATAACCAAGCTTGCTGTTTAAAAAAATTCCCGGATGTAACGCCGAGACACTGCTCCGCAGATACTATGACAGTGAAGAGGTGCTCGGCTTTCCAACGATAATTCTTACATTGCCTAATTCCTGTTATAAATTTTGGCATTCAAATCAAAGCCTATCAAGATGATCAGGCAGTTAAATTCCAGCCATAACATCACGACCATGATAGTGCCGATACTGCCATAGACTTTATTGTAAGTGGAAAAATTGTTGACGTAATAGTTAAACAGCAGCGAAGCCAGGATAGATAAAATAGTCGCCAATAAGGCGCCCGGGTTAATTAATTTGTAATTAGCTGACTTAACCGGACCAAAATAATACAGCAGTGATATTGCGCTATAGAGTAACAGAACTGCAATTAGCCATTTCGCCAATATCAACAACAATATTTCACCCAAATCGCTGATTAGCAAGTTATGAGCGATGGCGTATCTTATGGATACCTCGCTGAATATAATCAGTAAGGAAGCGGTTAGTAGCAGCAGTAAAAGTGCTACAAACAAAAACAGTGAAACAGCTCTTTGCTTGAAAAATGTTCGGGTTTCATTGATATGTATGGACTGATTAAAAGCGTCCATCAGCGCATTAATACCATTAGTAGAAAGATAAAGTGTTACAAAAAAGCCAAAGGACAATAAGCCGTTATGCTGGGTTTTGACCAAATCATTGATCGTCGCAACTGCTGCCTGATAAGCGTTTTCAGGTAACAATGTATGGAGTTCGTTGAGCAAGTGCTGATGAAAATTGGCGACGGGCAAGTACGGAATGAGTGAAAAAACAAAGATAATAGCTGGAAATAGCGCCAAAAAAAAAGTAAAAGCAACCGAAGCTGCCCGTATGGTAATCGCGCTTTGTCTGATTTCTATGAAAAAAAAATACCCTAGGTCATAGATCGAAAGCTTGTCAAAGCCGGGTGGACGTATGGCTTTGGAGGCATTGATCGGCTTTTGCAGAGCTCTTATCAGGCGGTTTTGTGATGTGTTAGTCGTCATCATTAGCGGACTCTTGCTGAAAAACTTTACTCTATTCAAGTTAAAGGGCTGGGCATTTAGGCTGCCAGTACTGTAATAACAGGCTTTGGCACGAATTTCAATATAAATGATTCGGAAACAAAATTTAAGCTGTCCACTATAAAATATTTTGTCTTTTCTTTAGTCTTCCTAGTAATATCACTCCTGTAAGCAGTTTAGTATTAAAACTATTGGTGGTGAGTGAAACCAGTGACTGGCCTTATAAAGAGACAAGCTCTCTTGAAAGGACGTTATCTCAGTGAGGTCATTCATTACCGAAATATTTCGGACAAACATTGAGGTATCATCATGACAACAATAACAGATCCCATTATCGGTAGTTGGTACAAGGATGTAGAAAACAATCTTAAGTTTAAAGTCGTCGCCATTGAAGAAAGCGATGATGCTATTGAAGTGCAGTATTTTAACGGCGATATTGGAGAATATGACCATGATAGCTGGTATAACTCAACCTTTGACTATATCGAAGATCCCGAAGATTGGAGTGCGCCTTTTGACGATATTGAAACCGATGACCTCGGTTACACAGATACTGACGAGCATAAGCCCAATCCTGAAGATATGGATATTGAAGATTATTTGGATGTTTAGGAAGCTATGATATGAAAATGCGTTCCCAGGAATTTCTGGACTGGAAATCAAAACGGATTACCTTGTTGGCTATGTCGGGTGCTGGTAAAACTACGCTGGCCAATAAGTTACCGAAAGCCAACTGGTATCATTATTCTGGTGATTACCGGATAGGCACTAAATATCTGGAAGAACCGATTCTGGACAATATTAAACGCCAGGCCATGTTGATTCCCTTTTTGCGTGAGTTGTTGCTGTCTGATTCGATTTGTATTTCCAATAAAATAACTGTCGATAACTTGACGCCAGTTTCCAGCTTTCTGGGCAAACTTGGCAATCCTGAGTTGGGTGGGCTTTCTTTGGCGGAATTCAAACGCCGACAAAAACTGCATCATCTTGCCGAGATTGCCGCCATGAGTGATGTCCCCGACTTTATCCATAAAGCTGAGGATATTTATGGCTATCATCATTTTATCAACGATGCGGGCGGCAGTGTTTGCGAGTTGGATTGTTCCGAGACATTGGAAACCTTGGCGCAGAATACGTTGATTATTTACATAAAAATACCTCCTGCGATGGAGCAAACCATTATTGAGCGTGCCAAGTCAGATCCTAAACCGCTTTATTATCGGGAAGCGTTTCTTGATGAAAAACTTGCTGAATTCCTGAAGCTTAATAATTATGCGTCTACCGATGTCATGCCACCTGATGAATTTGTAACCTGGGTGTTTCCGGAATTATTTAAATCCCGTTTGCCACATTATCAGGCAATCGCCGATCAATATGGCTACACCGTTGATGCTACTGATGTCGCAACAGTGAAAACCGAAGATGACTTTAATCAGCTTATCGCTGCTGCACTGGAATCTCAATAATCTTATGGATAAAATTCAACTATGCCTTTAGTTGCTCATACTGATTTACCGACCTTTCAGCGTTTGCGCGAAGAGGGCGAAGAAGTATTAAATCCGGAGCGCGCCAGTAATCAGGATATTCGGGAAATGCACATCGGTCTGCTTAATATGATGCCCGATGCGGCCCTTGAAGCCACAGAGAGACAGTTTTTTCGCTTGGTGGGTGCCTGTAATCAAATCGTTCAATTTCATGTGCATCCCTTTACGATTGAAGGTATGAAAAGAAGCCCCGAAACCCAGGCACATATCGCTAAATATTATGAATCGTTCGAGCAAATCAAACATGACGGACTGGACGCACTAATCATTAGCGGCGCTAATGTGAGTCATCCCAAGTTGTCCGAAGAAGATTTTTGGAAGCCGTTGGCCGAAGTATTTTTCTGGGCGAAGGAAAACGTCACATCCGTGTTATGTTCTTGTTTAGCAACGCATGCCATTATTCAATATTGTTACGGTATTGAACGGACTCGTTTACCAGGCAAACGTTGGGGGGTTTTTTCGCATAAATTGACCGACCGCAGCCATCCTTTGGTCGCAGAAATCAATACCCGTTTTGATGCGCCTCATTCCCGATTTAATGAGATCTTTCAGAGTGATATGGAATTGCATGGACTTAAAGTGCTGGCGGCCAGCAAAGAAGCAGGTGTGCATCTTGCGGTCAGTCCCGATGGCTTTAGGATTGTTTTTTTTCAGGGGCATCCGGAATATGACGATATTAGTTTGTTAAAAGAATACAAGCGCGAAGTTTTACGCTTCTATCGCGCTGAAATTAATGACTATCCGCCATTTCCCGAACATTATTTTGATTCCGAAGTTCAGCAAGTTTTACTGGTTTATGAACAGCATGTCAGAGCAGCGAAACAGAACGGCGAGCGTCTGGCAGATTTTCCTGAAGACCAAATTCTTGAGCATATCGACAACACTTGGAGCGATACGGCAAAAGCGGTGTTTAATAATTGGCTGGGTAAAATTTATCAGCTGACCCATCAGGAGCGGGGACTGCCTTTTATGGAGGGCGTAGATCCAGAAAATCCGTTGGGGTTTTAGATGCACGAGGTGTTTTTACAGCAGGCCATAGATCTGGCCCTGGAAAATGCCCAATCAGGGCAGGGCGGTCCTTATGGGGCCGTTATCGTAAGAGATAATCAACTGATTGCCGCGAGTGGCAATAAAGTCACCAGTGAAATTGATCCGACCGCTCATGCGGAAGTCATGGCTATCAGACTGGCTTGTAAACAACTTAATACGTTTCAGCTTCAGGATTGCATACTCTATTCCAGTTGCGAACCTTGTCCAATGTGTTTGGGTGCGATTTATTGGGCGAGGCTTGCAAAAGTTTATTTTGCCTGTAGTCGTCATGATGCCGCGGCCGCCAACTTTGACGACAGCTTCATTTACGATGAGATTTCAGTTTTACCGCATCAACGTCAAATTACAATGCTGTATGTAAATCTACCTACTGCGATGCAACCGTTTGATCTTTGGAAGCTTAAAACTGACAAGATTGTTTATTGATGTGTCAAAGTTAAAGTTAGATAAATGAAAATTATATTTTGGAATCCGCTTTCAAACTGATCGCCTCGCTCCAAGCGAAAGCTAACAGTTAGTACGGGTCGAGTTTCACAGCTATCCTGAGACAAGCAACAACTCACGCTGCCACCTTCTCTGGTTGATATATAGCTCCACTCACGGCTAACCCAGC
>CANNLO010000141.1 GCA_947505055.1 Methylococcaceae bacterium
GGTAACAGGAGTGGCATGGTAAACCCCACCCGGAGCAAGATCAAATAGAGGGACAGACGCGTGGCCCGCGCGGTTCCTGGGTAGATTGCTTGAGCTGCAGGGTGACTTGCAGCCTAGATGAATGACTGTTCTCGACAGAACCCGGCTTATAGGCCGACTTTTTCTTTATTTATCGGACACTCTCGCCCGACTTCTGCTTTTGACGCCCCCCCAGTTTTCTTTGGGCGTTTTTCGTTTCAATCCCCCGCACATTTTTTACAAACAAAAACATTATTAACTTCCGGCAGTACCCGTAAACCAATTCCCATTAACTTTCCAATAAGCTGGTTTTTTCTAACCGTGCAATTAGGTAAGGTCTTTTCTCATAAAAATCAATTAACTTTCTGATAAAGAATGGGAATTATGTTGTCCTATTTCTCCGGTTTACACCTCATTCCGATTGCCATGTAAGTCCTTGTCAAAAAAGAAAGAATTTATATCAAATCATTCTTGACTAGGACTGCTTTGAAAACTATAGTGGTCACAAGTGGGAAAAAGTGGATAAAAAGGGTTTTTTTTGGAATTCCGGGGATAATTTTGTTTCGAGGCATTAGTTCAATCAATTTAGACGGCAAAGGACGTCTTGCAATTCCCACCCGTTACCGGGAAGAATTGCAGGAATGTTGCGAGTGCCAGATGGTTGTGACGGTCGCAGTCAACGAACGATGCGTCGGAGAGAATGGCTGTTTATGGCTTTACCCTATGCCTGAATGGGAAAAGCTTGAACAGACCATCAGCAAATTACCTACCTTAAATAAAATGGCTGGCAAACTAAGGCGGTTTGTCATTGGCAATGCCTCCGAGTGTGAAATGGATGGACAAGGTCGCTTGTTACTACCCGAAAAATTAAGAACATTTGCAACCATAGACAAAAAAATCGTCTTGATTGGCCAGCTTAACAAGTTTGAACTCTGGAACGAAGATGCTTGGACAGCAAAAGAAAATGAATGGATGGATGGCGACGATAATGAGGGCTTGGAAGATTTAGGCGCCTTATCCTTTTAATACGGGAGATTTGTTAGTGGAACATTTACCCGTTATGTTTGCTGAAGCCTTGCAACAGCTTGCTATCTATAAATCCGGTACTTATCTGGATTGTACATTCGGTCGGGGCGGCCATAGCAAGGGCATTTTAGATCAATTAGGACCAGAGGGCAGACTGCTTGCTTTTGACCGGGATCTGGATGCAATCAACTCTGATTATGCGCAAGCTATGCTTGAAGATAAAAGATTTACGCTAAAGCATACCCCTTTTTCCGAACTGGAAAATATAGTTGCAAGCGAAGGTCTAACAGGGCAAGTCGATGGAATTCTTATGGATTTGGGCGTCTCGTCACCTCAATTGGATAATCCGGAAAGAGGCTTCAGCTTTTTACGTGACGGCCCTCTCGATATGCGGATGGATGGCAATTCTGGTGTTACTGCTGAACAATGGCTAGCCAGTGTTGATGAAAAAGACTTGGTTAAAGTTTTATTTGAGTACGGTGAAGAGCGCTTTGCGCGTCGCATAGCACATGCAATCATCGAAAAAAGGGTTGAATCGCCAATTACAACCACTAGAGCATTGGCAAAATTAATTGAAGAAGCGGTACCGATAAAAGATAAATATAAGCACCCGGCAACTCGCAGCTTTCAGGCAATTCGAATCGAAATAAATAGTGAATTGGACGAGTTAAAGTCAGCGTTACAACAGTCAGTGCGAATTTTAAAGCCAAATGGGCGATTGGTGGTTATTTCATTCCATTCATTGGAAGACCGAATCGTCAAGCGCTTTATCCGGGCCGAATCCGGGGCTAAATATAATCCTGGCAAATTGCCTATTAAAGAAATCGATATAACAAAAGGCATTTTGAAGAAATCAGGCAAAGCTTTGAAAGCAGAGCCACAGGAAATTGCTCAAAATCCACGATCGCGAAGTGCAATCATGCGAGTAGCCGAGAGAGTTTAAGTGATAGCAATTCGCTATATAGGATTAGGCCTGCTGATATTGATCATGTTGATATCTGCGCTGTGTGTTATTTACAGCAAATATCATTCACGCGTCATATTTAGTGAAATCCAAAAGCAGGAAAGGGCTTTGGATCAATACGAAGTGGAATGGGGACAACTGCAATTGGAGTTGACAACCTTGGCTGAACAGAATCGGGTAGAGCAAGTGGCGAAGGAACAATTAAAGCTGATTATGCCCTTACGTGAAAAGATTATTTATATAAAACCGTAAATGATACATTTTCAAGGCAAAAATAAGCCCAACAAGCCGACCAGCAATTGTTCAATTCGACGGCGCATTGTTGTCATTTTTATGATGGCATGCATGATTGTTCTGATGGGCAGAGCCATCGACTTGCAAGTACTGCATAAACAGTTTCTAAAAGATCAGGGCGATATGCGCCATGTCAGTGATGTGCCGGTTTCGGCATACAGAGGCATGATTAAAGACAGAAATGGTGCGCCGCTGGCAATTAGCACACCTGTAGAATCAATTTGGATGAATCCACAGGAAATTGAATCGGGCAAAGAAAACGAATTTAAACAAATCGAAGCTCTGTTAAATTTGCCGAAGGGCAAAGTCAGTGAACTGGCACAAGGAGATTCGCATAGGCAGTTTGCCTATATAGCACGTCAAATTAATCCTGTAGTTGCTGACCAAGTTAAAGCTTTAAAACTTGCGGGTATCTATTTTGAACGGGAGTTCAAACGCTTTTATCCTGCAGGAGAAGTTTCCGCACATTTGGTCGGTTTCACCAATATCGACGATATTGGTCAGGCCGGACTTGAGTCGGGCTACGAAAAATCGTTAAAAGGAATACAAGGCAGCAAGCGAGTTATCAGGGATGGACAGCGAAGAATTATTGAAGACGTAGAAGATATAAAAGAGCCGATTGCAGGAAAGAATCTGGATTTAAGCATTGACCAGCGCATTCAGTACCTGGCTTACAGAGAGTTACAACTGGCTGTGAACTTAAACAAGGCAAAATCTGCTGCGTTAGTGGTTTTGGACGCAAAGAACGGGGAAATACTGGCAGCAGTAAATCAGCCGTCCTTTAATCCCAATACCAGGAAAAGCTTAAAAGAAAATCTTTACAGGAATAGATCATTAACCGATGTATTCGAGCCAGGTTCAACGGTTAAACCATTTGTTGTCGCAGCTGCTTTAGAAGGTGGTTATGTCAAAGCAAATGAAATGTTTGAAACTCACGGCTTTTATCAGGTTGGAAGCCATGTTGTTAAGGATGTTCATAATTATGGAACTCTGGATTTAACTGGCGTATTAAAAAAATCCAGTAACGTTGCGGTCAGTCAGATGGCCTTGAGAATGCCTCCTGAATACTTTTGGGGAATATACAACAAGCTGGGCTTTGGTGTGGCGGCAGGTTCCGGTTTTCCTGGTGAAGCCAGTGGAACATTATTGGATTACCCAAGTTGGCATGAATTTGATAGAGCCACCTTGTCATTTGGCTATGGCGTGAGTACATCCGCATTGCAGTTAGCAAGAGCGTATACGGCATTGGCCGATGACGGCATTTTACACTCGGTTAGCTTATTCAAACGCGATGAAGACATTGATCAACAGAGAGTGTTTTCAGCAAAAACAGCCAAAAGAGTCAGGGCCATGCTTGAAACGGTACTTATGAAAGATGGAACTGCCTATGAAGCTAGAGTTGATGGCTACAGCGCAGCAGGTAAAACCGGGACAGTAAAAAAAGCCGGTGCTGGCGGATATACCGAGAAAAGCTATTTTTCTGTTTTTGCAGGAATGGCGCCAGCTACGAATCCACGCTTGATAATTGTGGTCATGGTTGATGAGCCTTCTGCCGGACAATATTACGGTGGGATAGTTTCTGCGCCAGTGTTTTCTAAAGTAATGGCGGGGGCATTGAGAGTTCTGGAGGTCGCTCCGGATCAACAGGATAACATGCCCATTTTACTAACACGGCAAGGCTCGTAACTTTATGGCTGCAGGAGTAGCCGTGAGGCTGAAAGAATTATTAATTGGGCTGGCATCTGTCACAGAGCATGGTGACAAAGTAATTACCGGCATGTCTCTAGATAGTCGGTCGATAGTTTGTGGCGATGCCTTTATAGCATTAGCCGGGACTAAACAGCATGGCCTTGAGCATGTAACACAAGCTATTGATAAAGGTGCGGCTGCGGTCATTTTTGATCCCGCAGAAAATGGTCAGCAGATTATTAACGAATTAGTTGCGAATTCAAGTCTATCGGTTCCGATGATCGCAGTAGAAAATCTGGGCTTTGCATTGGGTGAGTTGGCTACACGTTATTATGCCGAACCATCCAAATTTATGACGATTATCGGTATAACCGGCACTAATGGCAAAACCTCATGCAGTCAGTTTCTAGGTCAGATCCTGGATGACTGTGGAATTATAGGAACGCTCGGCTGGGGTGAGTCGGGCAATCTTACCAAGACACAAAATACGACGCCCGATGCCTTAGCCATTCAGAAAATATTAGCTGAATTGTTAAACAATAAAAAACGAACTATTGCGATGGAGGTCTCCTCGCATGGTTTGGAGCAAGGCCGGGTTAACGGGGTCAATTTTAAAGGAGCCGTTTTTACCAATATCAGCCGCGATCATCTGGACTATCACGGCACGATGGATGCTTATTTAAAAGCCAAATTGGCTTTATTGGTAAAACCGGATCTGACTTTTGCGGTGGTTAATTTGGATGACGCTTACAGCGAACAGATTATTGCTACGGTCCCGAAATCAGTAAAACTATGGCAATTTAGCGCCAAAGACAAAACATCAGATTTAGGCGAATGCGTTAATGCTTACAACATACTGCATAAAATGGACGGGATTGAATTTGATCTGAGCTGGAGAAATCAACTTCAAAGGATAAGCGTTCCTCTCTATGGCGACTTTAATGTAGAGAATGTCTTGACCGTTTTGACCGTCATGCTGGCATTAGACATTTCATTGACTGAAGCCGTTGCCAGGCTTGGCAATATCAAGCCAGTAGAGGGTCGCATGGAACGTTTTGGCTCTGAGTCAGATCCGTTGGTTTTCGTCGATTATGCACATACGCCGGATGCCCTGGACAAAGTTTTATGCAGCTTACGCAAACATTGTAAACAAAGTTTATGGGTTGTTTTTGGTTGCGGCGGCAACAGAGATATGGGCAAACGTCCGCAAATGGGCAAGATTGCAGAGCAATGGGCGGATCATGTCGTTATTACTGATGACAACCCGCGCTATGAAAATGGGCTGACTATAGTCAATGACATTTTAGCTGGTTGCCATTCAGAAAAAGTTGAAGTGATTCAAGACAGAGAGCGAGCGATACAAAAAGTGGTAGCAAATGCGGCAAAAAATGATTGCATTGTAATTGCAGGTAAAGGCCATGAGCTATACCAGGAAAGCAATGGTATCTGCAAACCTTTTAGCGACAAAAATGTCGTAATGGAAGCTTTGCAAAGGCGTAATGCATGAACATGATGCTCAGCGAAATTGCGGATTCCGTGCAGGGAATATTAACAGGTGAAGACGTTGCGATCACCTCAGTAAGTATCGATACAAAAACATTAACTCCCGGCCAGCTTTATGTTGCGATTAAAGGACGAACCTTTGATGGAAATGACTTTTTAGCCGAAGCCGAGCAAGCCGGGGCCGTTGCAGCAATTGTCCGTCGGGAAATAAAACCATGCGTTTCGCATATCTGTGTTGATGATACGCGACTTGCACTGGCTGAACTCGCTGGAGCTTGGCGTAAAAAAAGCTCTGTTTCGGTTGTTGGAATTACCGGCAGTAACGGCAAAACCACCGTCAAGGAAATGGTTGCAGCGATTTTGAGCGTTAAAGGTGAGACCTTATTTACCCAAGGCAACCTGAATAATGACCTCGGAGTGCCATTGACTCTTTTGCGATTAAACGAACAACACCGGTATGCCGTGATTGAGATGGGCGCAAACCATCCAGGCGAAATTGAATACAGTAGCCACTATGTGAAGGCAGATGTTGTAATTATCACCAATGTCGGCGCAGCACATATTGAAGGTTTTGGAAGTGTCGATGGTGTTGCTAAAGCTAAAGGGGAAATAATCCAGACGCTTAAGCAGGATGGAGCCGCCATTCTTAATCGGGATGATGACTATTTTGACTACTGGAAATCGGTAGCCGGAACTAGAAATATCGTATCGTTTGGACTTGATGATCGCGCAACGGTGACGGCTAATTCTGTAACAACAAAAATTATAAATAACGAATTTGCAACCGCCTTTGAATTAGTAACCGCAAATCAAACGCTAACGGTAAATCTTAAGCTTGCAGGTCGACATAATGTGGTCAACGCATTAGCGGCAACAGCAGCCTGTTTAACCCTTGATATAGATTTGCAGCAGATTAAACAGGGACTGGAAAGCGTAAAACCTGTAACCGGACGTTTACAGCCATTGGTTAGTCGCTTGGGAAATATTGTTATAGATGATACTTATAACGCCAATGCCGCATCATTAAAAGCAGGACTGGATGTGTTGGCTACTATTGGGGGCGAAACCTGGATTGCTTTAGGCGCATTTGGAGAACTGGGACCAGAAAGCCCAAAGATCCATGAAGAAATAGGTGAGCTCATACAAAAAAGTGGAGTTGTTCGCCTGCTGGCAACAGGCAAAGATGCCAAAAATACAGTAAAGAAATTTGGTACAGGAGCTGACTTTTTTGACACACAAGATGAATTAATTACAGTGTTGAACAAAGAGCTTAAAGGTAATGAAGTGATCCTGGTCAAAGGCTCAAGGTCTCAACGCATGGAAAATGTTGTAGCAGCTCTAGTTGAAAATTTCCGTACCTTATCAACATCCATGTAGATAAAAACCCAGGATATAAATTAATGTTACTTTATTTTGCAGATTATTTAATGACTTTTGATGGCGGCTTCAGGGTGTTTCATTACCTGACTTTTCGAGCCATTCTTGGAGCATTAACCTCACTGACAATTTCCTTCATTATCGGGCCGATCATGATTAGAAAATTAAGCAGAAACAAAATCGGACAAAGTATTCGCGAGCTCGGCCCTCAATCGCATTACGAAAAAGCAGGTACGCCAACAATGGGCGGCGCTTTAATACTCGTCGCAATTACCTTCAGTACGCTGTTGTGGGCTGATCTGAGCAATCGCTATATATGGGTGATTTTACTGGTAACAATGGGGTACGGCATTATCGGTTTTATTGATGATTACAGAAAAGTCATCAAGGGCAATAGCGACGGATTGTCAGCTAAAGCCAAATATTTAGCACAATCTGTTATCGGTCTGACGGCTGCGATATTTTTGTATAAAACTGCAATATTGCCTGCAGAAACACAATTGATCGTCCCTTTCTTTAAAGATTTTATGCTCGATATGGGCTGGATGTATGTGGTTCTAACTTACTTTGTGATTGTTGGCACTAGTAACGCAGTCAATTTAACCGATGGCTTGGATGGCTTGGCGATTATGCCAACGGTGATGGTTGCGACCGGCTTGGGGATTTTTGCTTATCTATCCGGCCATGTCACTTTTTCAGAATATTTGGCGATACCTTATTTACCAAACGCTGGAGAGTTGATTGTGTTTTGCGCGGCTTTAGTAGGAGCGGGCTTAGGGTTTTTATGGTTTAACGCCTATCCTGCCATGGTGTTTATGGGCGATGTCGGTGCATTGGCACTGGGTGCTGCTCTAGGTGTGCTGGCAGTTTTGGTGAGACAGGAAATCGTGTTGATGATTATGGGCGGTGTATTCGTAATGGAAACCGTATCGGTAATTATTCAGGTAGCTTCTTTCAAAATGACTGGTAAACGGGTTTTTCGTATGGCCCCAATACATCATCATTTTGAATTGAAGGGATGGCCAGAACCTCGAGTTATTGTACGTTTCTGGATTATTACGGTCATTCTGGTGTTGATTGGCTTGGCTACCTTGAAACTGAGATAAAAATGGATAATGCAGCAATTACCGCATTGTTAAAACAAAACTTTGGACTGGATCCTTATACGTCCAAGGTCTTGGTTGTCGGACTCGGAAATACAGGTATTTCCGTAGCACATTATTTACAAGGCTTAAATTTTAAATTTGCAATTATTGATAGCCGTCCAAAGCCTCCAATGATGGATGACTTCTTTCAAAAAATGCCCGATACACCCGTTTTTACTGGCGGGTTTGATGACGCAGCTTTTAAGGTAGCGACTCACTTGGTGGTCAGTCCCGGTGTATCCCTAAATGAACAGGCTATTGTTAAAGCCATTGCCAACGGCTCAAAAGTAATCAGCGATATTGATTTATTTGCCTGCTCAGTTGACACTCCCATCGTTGGAATCAGTGGCTCTAATGGTAAAAGCACTGTGACCACTATGTTGGGTGACATGGCAAAAGCGGCAGGAATTCAAGTAGGACTCGGTGGGAACCTGGGAACACCCGCTCTGGATCTGCTAGCATTAAATGCACACTTGTACGTACTGGAATTATCAAGCTTCCAATTAGAACGAACATCAGCATTGAATGCAGTCGCCGCAACAGTACTTAATGTCAGTGCCGATCATTTGGACAGACATGCTGACATAAACGAATACGCACTGGAAAAACAACGGATTTTCAAGGGCGATGGCGCCATGATTATCAATACTGATGATCCTATAGTGTATGAGATGCAGGCCAAAGGACGAAAAACAATTACATTTTCGATCAATAAAAATGCAGATTTTCATCTTGCCTTTAGAGGCAATACAGAATACTTGATGCACAACGACTCATGCCTTATGCCACTTGCCGAATTACCATTAGAAGGCAGACATAATGCCTCTAACGCCTTGGCTGCATTAGCGCTTGGGGTTTCAATTGGACTTGATGAGCAACTTATGTGTGAGGCCCTACGTAAATTTAAAGGGTTAAATCATAGAATGCAGCGAATTGCAGAAATACGTGGCGTGACCTGGGTTAATGATTCGAAAGCAACCAATATTGGCGCATGTGTCGCTGCTTTGCAGGGCTATTCGCGCAGAGTGATTCTTATTGCCGGGGGCGACGCAAAAGGTGCCGACATGAATGAACTAACACCGGCGATTAAAGAAAAAGCAAGAAGCGTAGTAGTTATGGGTAAAGATGCCGAACAGATTAAACTGGCAATTAATGGTTGCGTCCCTGTGTATTCTGCTGAAAACATGGTGCAAGCAGTCAATATAGCAGCTGATATAGCAGAGAATGGCGAAACTGTTTTGTTATCTCCCGCCTGTGCAAGTATTGATCAGTACAAGAATTATGAAGATCGGGGCGAAAAATTTGCTAATGCCGTATTAGCTTTGGTTAAGCCTGGAGCTCCGGCAACAACAACAACATCAGCTAGCCAACGAAATCCAGTGGCAAAACGAACGCCATTAGCTCAGGGGCGTCAAGGTTAATGAAAACGTTACTGGCCCGAATGAGTGCTTTCCATTTTGATCCGGTAATGGTTTTTGTAAGCGCAAGTCTCTTATTGATAGGTTATGTCATGGTGGGCTCGGCATCATTGCATTTGGGTATCAAAATGACCGGTGACGGTTTGTATTACCCACTTAGACAATTAGCACACATAGGCATGGGTATAACGCTTGGTACTGGAATCGCGACAGTTCCGATGCGCGTTTGGGAAAAGAATGGCCCACAATTGTTTATAGCAGGATTAATGTTATTAATCATCGTACTGATTCCCGGACTTGGTGTAAAGGTTAATGGAAGTGTTCGATGGCTGTCGCTAGGCGGCTTGAGAATACAGGTATCAGAGGTGGTGAAGTTTTTTTCCGTGATTTATATGGCAGGTTATGTAACGCGCTATCAAGACTCGGTTCAGACATCGGCATTCGGACTACTTAAACCATTAGGCTTGTTTTCAATAGCCAGTGTACTGTTATTACTTGAACCGGATTTTGGATCAGCCGTTGTAATTTTAATGATAGCTATGGGAATCATGTTCTTGGCCGGGGCAAGATTATCGCAATTTATCATATTGCTTTCGATAATTGGTGTGCTGGCGACGTTACTGGTTTATTTCTCACCTTATCGCTTAGTTCGCGTTACCAGCTTTATGAATCCTTGGGCCGATCCATTAAAAACCGGGTTCCAATTAGTACAAGCGCTTATTTCTTTTGGGCGTGGTGAATGGCTAGGCGTTGGGCTTGGTAGTGGCATACAAAAATTATTTTATTTACCCGAAGCGCATACTGATTTTTTATTCTCGGTGATAGCCGAAGAATTAGGATTACTGGGTGTGCTTACCGTGATTGGGTTATTTTCCGTGCTGGTATGGCGAGCTTTTGCAGTTGCTGTTGCTGCCGAGCAGGTTGGTCAACGATTTTCTGCTTATATTGCCTATGGTTTGGGGATCTGGTTCGGCTTTCAATCCTTCGTCAACATGGGAGTCAATATGGGAATTCTGCCGACAAAAGGACTCACACTGCCCTTAATGAGTTATGGCGGTGGGAGCATGATGATTATGTGTTGTGCAGTGGCATTATTATTCAGGGTTCAAAGTGAAGTTGCTGAAATAAATGCCTGCACAGGATCTTCGCAACGCAGAAGTACGAAAATTCGACATGAATAAACGTATAGTAATTATGGCAGGCGGAACAGGTGGACATGTATTTCCGGCACTGGCAGTAGCAGAATCCTTGATTGACAAGGGCTGGCAAGTAAGTTGGCTGGGCACAAAAAAAGGACTAGAAAGCCGTGTAATTCCGGAACAAGGCATAGAAATTGACTGGTTGTCAGTTGCAGGAGTCCGCGGTAAAGGCGTATTGGGTAAAGTGACTGCGGTCCTGTTACTGCTAAAAGCGTGTTTACAAGCACTAAGAATATTGCGCCAACGAAAACCCAATGTGGTTTTAGGTATGGGTGGTTTTGTAGCAGGACCAGGCGGACTGATGGCAAAACTGTTAGCTATACCGCTGATCATTCATGAACAAAACAGAGTGCCGGGAACAACCAACCGCTTGTTGGCTCCTATGGCCAGTCGAGTTCTGGAAGCCTTTCCTGATAGTTTTAATAAAAAAATTAACGCCCAATTTACTGGCAATCCATTAAGAAAGTCGTTTCTAAACGGCAATAGCAAATCAGTAAAAGAAAAGGGATTAAACATATTGATAGTAGGCGGCAGCCAGGGAGCCCAGATTCTTAATCAGGTTGTGCCAGAAGCGGTTGCTGCATGGCTAAAGGATTATTCCAGCACAACTACATTGAA
>CANNLO010000142.1 GCA_947505055.1 Methylococcaceae bacterium
GCTGATGAACTGATTATTTCGCTCAGAAGTGTTACGGATGTCGGTAAAAGCTGGGTGGTTGGTGGCGAACAACGCCGTGTTTCAGTATATCCGGATCCCGCGCGCCTCATCGCCTTTAGCATCAGTTTTGCTGAAATTGGCCAGGCGCTAAGCAAAGCCAATGTGAATCTGCAAGCCGGACACTTTGAACAAGGCAACCGGGAGTTTCAATTCGAAGCTGGTCCGCAATACACTAACGCCGAAGAAGTTTCCGCGACAGTCATTAAAAGTGCTGACGGCAAGCCGGTTTATCTGCGCGATATTGCCCGAGTTGAAGACGGTCCGGCGGATGTTGACCATTACACCCGCATTGGTTTTGGCCCCGGCGCGAATGACATGCCAACCATTGGTAACGCCACCGGCCAACAGGCACACGCTGGTGAAGAACGCCAAATGGTCACCTTGGCCATTGCCAAACGCAAAGGCAGTAATGCCGTAAAGGTTGCCGCAGCCGTCATTGCAAGCGCCGAAAAAATGCGCGGCACCTTAATTCCCGATGACATCTTGATGACCATCAGCCGCGACTACGGTGAAACGGCCAATCACAAGGTTAACGAACTGGTAAAACACTTAAGTTTTGCAATCGTGATTATCTTAGTGCTACTGGCTTTCTCGCTGGGTCTAAAAGAATCGTTCATCGTATCCATCGCCGTGCCTATGACGCTGGCATTGACCTTATTATTCGACTATCTTTCAGGTTACACCATCAACCGTGTAACACTATTCGCCTTGATTTTATCGCTGGGTTTACTGGTTGACGACCCAATAGTCGATGTTGAAAACATCCATCGCCACTATAAACTGCGTAAGGAATCACCGCTTAACGCACTACTGACTGCGGTTGACGAAGTCAGACCACCAACCATTCTGGCGACTTTTGCGGTTATTGTTTCATTCCTGCCCATGTTTTTTATCACCGGCATGATGGGGCCTTATATGGCACCCATGGCCTTTAACGTACCAATTGCGATGCTTGTATCTTTGGTGGTCGCTTTTACAGTGACACCTTGGGCCAGCTTCAAGCTGTTGCAAAGCGAATATCACAGCCATGACAATGAAGCACCGTTCGAGCTTAAACAAACTTTTATTTATAAGATGTACCGTGCCGCACTAGGACCCTTGCTGGCAACATCAGGACGCGCGAAACTGTTTTTGCTGGTGGTCTTTATCGCCTTTGTCGGATCGACAATGCTGGCGGTTACCCGCGCCGTGCCACTTAAGCTATTACCGTTTGACAATAAAAACGAACTGCAGCTATTGATAGACATGCCGCGTGGCAGCACACTGGAACAAACCGATGAAGTAGCCCATGCCTTGGGCAATTATCTGTCCACCCTCAATGAAGTCACCGATTACGAAACCTATACCGGCCTGGCCTCACCGATGGATTTTAACGGTATGGTTCGTCACTATTATTTGCGTAGCGGCGGTTATGTCGGCGATATTCGCGTCAATCTACTGCCTAAAGATAAACGCGGGCAACAATCTCACGAAATCGCGTTACGGATTCGACCTGAAATCGAGCGACTAGGAAAACTTTATGGCGCCAATCTTAAAATTGTTGAGTTACCGCCCGGCCCTCCGGTTCTTTCAGGGCTGGTCGCCGAAATCTATGGCCCTCCAGAAGCCACTGTAGATAGCTTGATAGCTGTCTCTAAACGCGTCAGAGCCGACATGGAGAAAACCGAAGGCGTGGTGGATGTTGACGATTATTCTGAAACAGCGCATGACAAAATTCACTTCCAACTGAATCGTGAAAAAGCAGCGTTAGCGGGGGTTACTGTTGCCCAGGTTGCCGAAGCCTTGAATATCAGCGTCTCCGGTAAAATCGTTGGCACAGTTCATCTTGCCAGCGAACGTCAACCGCTGGAAATCAGCTTGCAACTACCAAGAGAACTACGTTCTTCTATTACAGATTTATTGGCCTTACGTGTTAAATCCGATAATGACTCAATGGTTCCGCTCAGTGAACTGGGTACCGCTACGCGTGAAGTCGAAGATCAGCCCATTTATCACAAAAATCTGCATCGGGTAAATTATGTCATTGCCGAAATGGCAGGGCGCAGTCCGGTTGAAGCGGTTTTCGACTTGAATGCTACGATAGCCGCACATCCCTTGCCGACAGGCTATCGTGCCGATTTGGCCGGAGAAGGAGAATGGAAAATCACCGTCGATGTGTTTCGTGATTTGGGTCTGGCCTTTGCGGCTGCGTTGCTTATGATCTATGTGCTACTGGTAGGACAGACCGGCTCGTTGACCGTACCATTGGTGATGATGATTGCCATTCCCCTGACCGTTATAGGCATCATGCCCGGCTTTTGGTTACTCAATCTGTTCATGGCCGACCCGATTGCCGGTTACCCCAATCCTGTTTATTTTACCGCCACCGCCATGATCGGCATGATTGCGCTTGCCGGTATCGTGGTGCGAAATTCAATTATATTAATCGATTTTATCGAACGCATTCGTGCCCGTGCCGAAGTGACGCTGGCAGAAGCTTTGATTGAAGCCGGAGCGATTAGGTTACGGCCGATATTTCTGACAGCAGGTGCCGCCATGTTCGGAGCCTTTGTGATTATCCTCGATCCTATCTTCTCCGGCCTGGCGTGGAGCTTTATTTTTGGTATTTTTGCCTCGACCTTGTTTTCCTTACTGGTAATTCCGGTGGTTTATTTTTTGATAAACGATAAAAGGAACTGATGGTATCCGACTATTGTGACAGTCAAATCCACTATTAAGTTACACCCCATAGAGGCTACTTTTGCTATCTGTCATGTTTCAATAAAACATTCATAACGACAGCTGGCTTTGAACAAGTCCCGTTGAACGAATGCTACCAGATCAAAAAATAATACTCTGAAGCGGTAAAATTAAGTGGACTAAAGCGTGTTGCACACATCAGAAGCTGAATGCGAGTAATCAACACATGACAAGCTCTTATTCAATTCTAATGTTACACGTGGGCATTAGGACTTGAACCTCGCTTACTTTTAAGGTTTTCTCGCGCTGTAATTGGATTTATGATTAGACTCTCACTTACGTATCTCTACCAATAGTTAGAAACTGTTAAAACCGTTATATTCCAACTACACGGTTTTCTCACTGCCGGAAATAAATCAGATCAGCCAATTCTTTGTGCCTAACAGCCAAGAAATCAAAGCTACATTCGGAGTTCTATCATGAGCATACAAAACGAACTACAAACCACTATTGCTGAACTGGTCGTCAAGGGCAAAGGCATACTTGCCGCCGATGAAAGTCATCCGACCATGGTCAAACGCTTTGCTGCGATAAAGGTAGATTCCACCGAAGAAAGCCGACGAGCCTATCGCTCCATATTACTGACTACCCCAAATTTGGGAGACTTCATCAGTGGCGTGATTCTGTTTGAAGAAACCTTGGGGCAAAAAACTGATGACGGTAAACTGCTTCCGGCTGTGCTGGCTGATAATGGTATGGTACCTGGTATCAAAGTTGATAAAGGCACCCTGCCCCTGGCGAATGCCTCGGGCGATTTGATTACCCAAGGTTTGGACGGTCTGGCTGAGCGACTGGAAGACTATAAAGCACAAGGCGCGCGCTTTGCTAAATGGCGGGAAGTCTATTCTATTAGCCCGAACAACCCGACTCAACTTGGTATGGATGCTAACGCAGAAGTATTGGCCCGCTATGCAGCCATTTGTCAATCAGTGGGTATTGTGCCTATTGTCGAACCGGAAGTGCTGTTAGACGGTGATCATACCATCGACTACTGCTTTGAAGTAACTGAAGCTGTGCAGCGTGCGGTGTTTCATGCTTTATACAGACACCGGGTTGAACTCGAATATATCGTCCTCAAACCCAGCATGGTTGTGCCCGGTAAGACTGCGCAATGCCAGTCGACTCCAGAAGAAATTGCCGAGAAAACTCTTACACAATTACGCCGTTCGGTGCCTGCGGCGATGCCGGGGATTAACTTTCTTTCGGGCGGACAAACGCCAGAAGAGGCTACTGCAAATCTTAATGCTATCAATGCCCTAGCTGGAAACGCACCATGGGAATTAAGTTTTTCTTATGGAAGGGCCTTGCAGCAACCGGTACTACAAGCATGGCAGGGAGAACCCGAGAATAGCAAAACTGCGCAAAATGCCCTATATAAACGCGCAAAGCTGAATAGCGAAGCCCGCCATGGTAATTATTCGGCAAATATGGAAAACGAATAATGGTGTTATTTAGTAAATATAAAAAACATATTTGGGCTTAATTGTTAGGTAAATAATCAACTTGTTATTGCCAACCTTGAATCCACAAACTTTCGTCAATCAAGTCAAGTCATGTCATGTCATGTCATGTCATGGCAAGACAAGATAAAAATACGCCACAAATAGATAGCCTCCATTTCGATGTTCTCGATTTTAAGATCAGATAATTCGGGCAGTACTTTGATTTTTAAGGGAACCACGAAAAGTAGTCCCCCAAGAACTTATTCAATATTTGAACTGAATAAAATCCTTTTTATTCTTTATTGATACGGTTCTTTCCCTGTAATTCTGCCTTTTCCATCGATCCCCACCTTCCAATTCGCGCCTGCTTGAACCAAATAGACTTCGTATTCTTCTCCAGGGCCATTAGGATTGACTATCAACTCTGCTTTTTTTAACTCAACAACCAACCTATCGATTTTGCTCGAACTTTATCTAACCTGTTAGTAATTAAAAAACGCATCACTGATTAATCATGATCATGATCATGACGACGATATTCACCATGCCCTCTTCCCTCATGCCCATGTTCGCGATATTCATTATGCTCTCGGTAAGGTTGATATTGCTGATAACCTCTATTTCCATAATTACCATATCTGCCATAAGGTGCCGGTCTGGCACCGTAGCCATAACCATTGCCCATTGGCATCGAACGGTGACCATAAGCATAAGGATAGGGCGCGCAGCCGCTAATCAATATAAGGAAAATAATGGCGGCTATTGAACGAGCTTGCATAGTCACCATGCTTGGTCTCGGCATTAAGTTTGTTGATATGATTTTAGTAACTTTAAACATATAAAACTTCTCGTAAAAAGTGTTTGGGGTGTTATCACTTTTACATAGGGTAACTGAACTATTGCTTAATAAATAATTGTTATGAAGTTGCTAAAAAAAATCGGCATTAAGTAATCAAGTAAATAGATACTCCGTTAATTGATGACCTCGGAAATTAAACTGGAAATTTTGAATTTGGGTCCGATTAATACTTTTTCTTGAGGGAAAACTGCTTGCACAAGGCATAAAGCGCCGGTATCACAATTAAGGTCAACAACGTAGACGAAACCATTCCGCCAACCATAGGTGCGGCGATACGACGCATAACTTCGGAACCTGTGCCTGCACTCCACAAAATCGGTAACAGTCCGGCCATAATGGCAGTGACTGTCATGATTTTGGGGCGCAGACGCTCCGCCACACCAGTCATCAAGGCACTGTAAAGATCAGCTTCCGTAAACGACCTCTGCGCTTCAAGACATTCGCGTTGTTTTTCTCGATACGCCTGATCCAGATACATAAGCATCACTACACCGGTTTCGGCCGACACGCCCGCCAAAGCAATAAAGCCAACTCCGACTGCCACACTGACGTTATATTCCAGAATCCACAACAGCCAGATCCCACCCACCAACGCAAAAGGCACGGACAGCATGACAATTAAAGTTTCGGTCAGGCGGCCGAAATTAAGATAAAGTAATACAAAAATAATACCCAGCGTTAACGGCACTACCATTTGCAAACGTTCTTTGGCGCGTTCCATATACTCAAACTGGCCGCTCCAGGTAATATAATAACCTGGCGGGAACTTGACCGCCTGCTGCACCGCCTGCCTGGCATCCTGCACATAGCTGCCGAGATCGCGCCCTCGCATGTCGACATAAATATAAACCGACAACAAGGCATTTTCGGTTCGGATAGCCGGTGGCCCTTTGTTCAAACTTAGTTGTGCCAACTGCCCCAGAGGAATGACTGAGCCACCAGCCACCGGAACCAAAACATGTTCTGCTATAGCTTTTGGGCTATCTCGTAGTTCACGCGGATAACGGACAATGACGGCAAACCGTTCACGTCCTTCCACCATTGTGGTAACGGTTTCACCGCCTATGGCCGTCGCGATAATATCCTGCAGCTCTCCGATCAACAACCCATAACGCGCCAGCGCTTCGTAGTTTGGAATAATATCCAGATAAAAACCGCCGGTAACGCGTTCGGCGTAAGCGCTGGTGGTATTGGGAACGGTTTTAACAACTTGTTCGATTTGCTGCGCCAAACGCTCCATTTCTGCCAGATCTTTGCCAAACAACTTGATGCCGATGGGGGTGCGGATACCGGTCGCCAACATATCAATGCGATTTTTGATCGGCATGGTCCAGGCATTACTGACGCCAGGAATTTGTAGCGCCAGATCCATCTCGGCAATCAGTTTATCGACCGTCATGCCTGGCCGCCAGGTCGATTCCGGCCTGAGATTGACCAGTGTCTCCGACATCTCCAAAGGCGCAGGATCAGTAGCGGTTAATGCTCGTCCGGCTTTACCAAACACCGATTCGACTTCGGGAAAACTCTTGATGATGCGATCCTGGGTTTGCAGCAATTCGGCGGCCTTGGTTACCGACAAGCCCGGCAAAGTTTGAGGCATAAATAATAGCGTGCCTTCGTTTAAGGTTGGCATAAACTCACCGCCTAACTGTGACGCGGGATACCAGCTCGCTACCAGCATCAGCAATGCAAAAACGAGCGTGAGTTTTTTATATTTCATAACCCAAGTGATAACCGGGCGATAAATCCAAAACAAAACCCGGTTGATTGGATTACGATGCTCGGGCAAAATCTTTCCACGAACAAACAGACTCATTAACACCGGCACCAGCGTCACTGACAAAAAAGCTGCGCCCGCCATTGCGAAAGTTTTGGTATAAGCCAAGGGATGGAACAAACGACCTTCCTGCGCTTCCAAGGCAAACACTGGTAAAAATGAGACCGTAATAATAAGCAAACTAAAAAACAGCGGCGGACCAACTTCCCTGCAAGAATTAAGCAGAATTTCTGCGCGGGACAAGCGGTCTGCATCACGCTCCAGATGTTTATGCGTATTTTCGATCATGACTATCGCAGCATCCACCATCGCGCCAATGGCAATGGCAATGCCGCCAAGACTCATGATATTCGAATTCATCCCCAACGCCTGCATCACGATAAAAGCAATCATAATACCGACTGGCAACATCAAAATCGCCACCAACGCGCTGCGTAAATGTAATAAAAACAGCACGCAGACAGCCGCAACCACAATGCTTTCTTCCAGCAAAGTATGGCGTAGATTCTCAATCGCGCGATGGATTAGTTCCGAACGGTCATAAACCGTTTGTACACTGACACCAGCTGGCAAACCGGAGGTGATTTCGTGCAAACGCTCTTTGACATGACTAATCACTTCCAGCGCATTCTGACCATAACGCGCCAAAGCAATACCGGAAACCGCTTCGCCCTCGCCATTCAATTCAGTGATGCCGCGTCGCTCATCGGGAACCAGTTCCACGCGTGCAACATCTCGCACCAACACCGGGATTCCATTTTCAACCTTTAATACGAGCTTTTGCAAGTCCTTAGAACCACGCAAATAGCCGTGACCACGCACCATGTATTCGGTTTCGGCAAGTTCAATGACACGCCCCCCAACATCACGGTTGCCGTTGCGAATAGTATCACTCAGGGCTTGTAAAGAAATGCCATAAGCTTGCAACTTGTGCGGATCAACAGTAACTTGATATTGCTGCACAAAACCGCCAATACTGGCAATTTCTGCTACACCTTTGGCTTTGCTTAATTGGTAGCGCACAAACCAGTCTTGCAGAGTACGCAATTCAGCGAGCGAATAGTTTTTTGCTACCAAAGCGTATTGATAAACCCAGCCTACGCCAGATGCATCTGGCCCTAATTTGGGTTTTACAGTAGGCGGCAGATTTCCGGTCAGCGTTGTGAGATATTCCAGAACCCTTGAACGCGCCCAGTAAATATCAGTGCCATCCTCGAAAATCACATACACAAAAGAGGCTCCGAAAAACGAAAAACCACGCACGACTTTGGAACGCGGCACGCTTAACATCGCGGTCGTCAATGGATAGGTCACTTGATCCTCAACGACTTGCGGCGCTTGTCCAGGATATTCGGTATAAACAATAACCTGTGCGTCAGATAAATCGGGTAGCGCATCCAGTGGCATTTTGGACAATGCATAAGCCCCGCCAATAATGATGCCGAAAGTTGCCAGTAATACCAAAAACACATTGCGCAGAGACCAAGCGATAATATGATTTAGCATGACTAGGGGGTTTCCGGTTGTAACTCAGGCTTAACCTGACTATTAAATCCCTCCAACGCAGCCTTAAGATTACTCTCTGCATCAATCAGGAAATTGGCGTGTGTCACAACTTTATCCCCCTTCTCCAAGCCTTTCATGACTTCCCAATAACCATCAGCCTGCAATCCCAGTTTGACAACATGTGGCTCAAAGCGTCCCTCGCCTTTTTGTACCAAAACCACTTGCCTTGCACCGCTATCGAGGACTGCAGAATCGGGTACCGCTAACATGTCAGGTTTGTTTTCAATAGCGGCCAGCGACACACCGCCATAAAGTCCGGGCTTTAGCATGCCGTCCACATTAGGCAATACAACCCTTACTTTAACGGTGCGCGTTTCCGTAGTCAGAGTTGGATAGATGAACTCAACCTTGCCGCTAAATTGCTTTTCGGGATAAGCATTAATATGAACCTGCGCGATTTGTCCCAAGTGCACCTCACCGATATCCTGTTCAAAAACTTCTATCACCAACCACACTGTGCTTAAGTCAGCAATGCGAAACAGCAGTTCACCCGGCATGAAACGCATGCCCTCCTGCGCCGGTTTGTCCAGCACCACACCATTAACCGGCGACAACAATGGCAAGGTATCCTGCGTTTTCTCCCGGGTTTGTAAGCGCTGCAACTGTGCCGGGGCGATACCCCAATAATGCAGACGTTGCAAAGCATTATCGGTCAACTGCTCCGCTGTCTTGCGTGCTTGAGGACTGCTCTGATGTAACGCTTGCTGCCCCTGTTTTGCTATCAGATATTCCTGCTGTGCAGTCAATAAATCGGGGCTGTATATCTCAAGTAATGCTTGTCCTCGTGTAACGTAGGCTCCCGTGGTACTAACATTCAAACGCTGAATCCAACCTTCAAACTTGGGTGTCACAGCGTGAACGTGACTTTCGTCAACCTGAATACTGCCCAAGGCGCGAATGCTGCGTGTTAATCTGCGATGGGAAATGATTTCCGTAGTCACACCCAATTTCTGGATTTTTTCCGGACTGATCTCAATCTGTCCAGCCTTCGCCAATTCTTTTTCATAATCAGGAAGATAATCCATGCCCATTTCATCTTTTTTGGGCACCAACGAAGTATCAGCTGCCCCCATCGGATGACGATAGTACAAAATTTTTCCGGCTTCCTGCGGTGAAATCACTGAGTTCGGTTGTTCGGCAAAAACCGGCACGTAATCCATCCCCATCTCATCTTTGGCGGGGATAAGCGAGGTGACTTTAGGATTCATCGGATGACGATAATATAACGGCTTTTTTTCCGCGCTAACGTCGTCAGGACTCTGATGTTGCTGTCCTTCGTGATGTCCAGCCCAAAAACCCAAGCCAAGGCCCAATAGCAGAACTAAAACTGCCCAAAAGTATTTACTCATGACTTAACTCCTCGCCTACTTCTGCTGATAACTCAGCCAAGCTTTCCTGGGTGGATACCAACGCTTGCCAATACTCTGTCTGATATTGAAACAGGCTTAATTGGGTGCGTAATAAGTCACTAAAATCAGCCTGACTCACTTGATAACCGGCCAACAAAGAACTCACCGTTTGCTGTGCCTGCGGAATAATTTCATGTTCAAGCAATTGTAGCTTTTCCTTGCCATGCTCATATTCTGCAGCCTTGACAGCAATTTCAGCCTGAATTTTGTGATGTTCATCCTGTAGCGAATATTGTTCCTGTAACAATTCACTCTGACGTTGATCAACGGCTTTGGCTTGTTTTTGATCCGCATAAACCGGCACACTTATGCTTAACTGAACATTGGCGAAATCACTACGCACCTCACCGGTCGGGGTGTTTTGCCTATTCGCATAACCCGCCCCCACTGTAAAATCGGGGTAATAATCTTTTTTTGCCAGATCAACGCGGGCGACAGCTGCATCCAGCATTTTTCCGTGTTGGGCAAATAAAGGACGGGTTTGCAAGGCCTTGGCCTGTAAGGCAGACGAAACCAGTGTCGGTAACTTAAACTCGGCCTCAGACGGAATCGTGATAGGCGATTCCGGCGCGCGATCAAGAAGCACGTTAAATCTGGCATTTTGCGCATGGCGCATACTAATCAGATTAAGTTTTTCTTCTTTAAGTTTGGACAACTCCAATTGCGCCAACTGCACATCCTGCTGAGAACCTTTACCCACCTTATATTTGGCCTGAGTGACATCAATGAGCTGAAAAAAAAATCCCTCAGCCTCATTCAATAAATTCATAGCCCGATCGTAATAAAACAAGCGCCACCAGCTTTGTTTTACTTCTCGCATCAAGCGTAAACGGGCTTCATCAACCGAATCAGCGGCTGCCAGCGCTTCCTTTTCTGCAATCTTTTCCCGCAAAGCCAACTTACCGGGAAAAGGAAACGCCTGACTGATGCCGACACCCAGCATAGTCATATCTTCTTTGCGCAAATCAAAACTGCGGGTCGGCACATTTTGCATGTCAAAACTAAGTATTGGATCAGGTAACGCAGCCATTTGTGCGGGAACTGCAGCCAGCGCTTCGGCACGTGCCTTGATTTCAGCCAGACCGGGATTGCCGGTCAAAGCATGGTCAAGTGCCAGCTTGAGTGTCAATAAGCCTTCATCAGAATGATTAGGACGGCTTTCATAAGCCAAGACCTCGACCCAGGTCAAGCGCGCAGAGTGAGGTGCAACATGTAAACATAAACCAGGAAAAAACAACGCAAGCCCAAACGTAAACACTGTTTTCTCGGAAAGAATATAGCTTAGCAACCGGGTGCAGGTAATAATAGCCATGATATTTTTTCCTATGCAATTTTGTAAATCTTCGTAGCTAAAACTACTATTATGCAGTGTA
>CANNLO010000143.1 GCA_947505055.1 Methylococcaceae bacterium
ACTGGCAGTGCGGCAGGGTAGCCGGGGTAACATGATGGGAGCCGCCTCCAGTCTGATTTGGTACGCTTTTAGATTATTGAAAGAAGAAAGCGAAAAAACTTTTGATCTAAGCAAATATGATGATCCGCTGTAACAAGCCAGTTTAATTTACAGAATAAATTCACGCATCTTAGCGTTAATCAGACAGGTTAAAGCTTCTCTAGCTAAGACATTGCTTTTTCGGTCGGATAATAGATGATTTCGGACAAGGTTCATTTCTTGGCTCTGAGAGCATCTGAAGTCCGCATATCCACCCAAGCTTGAGCGAGGGAAAGCCATTTTGAGTCAGGTTTTTTGTTCATTTATTCATTTGATACGAATGGTTCGTTCGTGTAAGGTTGTGAACGGAAAATCTGGCTATCATTGGATTTTTCGCAATTGGTTTTCTATGCCCGGACAGTCCAGCAGGTAATCTACTTATCAGTAATTAGGCATTCATTCAGCAAGCAACTCTGCTTTATCGGTCTTTTCCCAGGGTAAATTTTCACTGCCAAAGTGTCCGTTGACGGGTAACTTCTGATAAAAAACACCGTTAAATTTTTGCGTCAGTTCCCGTAATTCAAATAACCTGATTATAGCGCCCAAGCGGAAATCGAAATGTCTGAGTAATCTTTTTCGGATTTCTGTATCTTTAATAATCCCCGTATCTTTGGTGGTCAAATAAACACTGACCGGCCCGGGATAGCCGATACTATAACTCAGCTGAACTTCACATTGCTCCGCCAGACCTGCAGCGACAATATTTTTTGCGGCATAGCGCGCCGCATATGCACCGGCCCGATCAATGCGTGAGGGGCCTTTGCCGCTAAGAGCCGAGCCGCAATGCCTTGCAAAACTGCCATAAGTATCACTGTCGGTTTTGCGGCCGGTCATGCCGGAGTGAGCAGACGGCCCACTGCGCAAATAAGGGCCGTTAGGGTTAATGGTAATGCGAGTTAAATTGTCGGGCTTGATAGACGCATTTTTAAAAACCGTGTTTATGACAGAATGTCGTAAATCCTCTTCGATTTGCCCAAAGCCCGGTAATAAATCGGGATCTTCGCAGCCAATAACCAATGTAATGCTGTTAATGCGATTCGGAACATCGTTCACGAATTCGACGCCTACCTGTGTAGTGCAATCGGGTGATAAGTAATCGATTTCGGCATTTCGTCTGGCTTTGGAAAGTTGTCTGGCCAATTGATTTGCCAGCGTGATGGGCAACGGCATTAATTGTGGGGTATGTCGACAGGCAAAACCAAACACTGTGCTTTGATGGGAAGCGGTAATTTGGTCTATTTCAGCTTCATCATCGCTAGAAAAATCCATTTCCCTGGCTGTTTTTGATTGTTCAATCTGGCTGGTCACTACGGTACATTCTGTGGCGTTAAAATCCTTGGAGCGATAACCGACACTTTTGATAACTTTACGGGCTATTTCAGACGTATCAACAATCGCCTCGCTTGCAAAGCGTGTAGCCAAAAATAATACACTTTTTGATAATGCACATTCTGCCGTAATTCTGGAAGTTGGGTCTTGCCGAAGGTAGGCATCAACAATGGCGTCGCTGATGCTATCGCAAAGCCGGTCGGGATGACCTTCGGTAACGGATTGTGAGGTAAAAACAAAGTCAGTGATCATTGTTATTGTCCTGAGTAAAAGTGTTTTTGTTGAGTCCTTTAAACGCTTCATTGGCAAGAAAAGGCAAGCTGGAACCTGCCAAAATGGCAAGGATATCGAAAGCGTTTAAGGGGCTTAGTCTTAATAGTGTTCGCAAAGAAGGCACAGCTACTGCCACCAATTGCAATAATCCTGAAATACCAATTGCAGTGTCGAGATAGCGATTGGAAGGACGATTCTTTAAATTAAAAACAGACGTATGTTCAGAACGACTGCGATAGGCATGTAGAAACTGGGAAATGGTGATGGACATAAAGGCATTGGTACTGGCATTTTGACCGGGCCCATAGCGCATCAGGCTATACCCGTAAACGCCTAAAACGCCGGTGCTTATAAAACCCGATTCACGGATCAGTTTGGCATAATCGCTACGGCTGACAATGGCGGTATTCGGATCACGCGGTGGTCGTTTAAGCACATCAAACTCAGGAGGATCCATAGCTAAAGCCAAAGCGGGAAAAATATCCGTTATCAAATTGATCCATAATAATTGCCGTGGATTAAGAATTTCTGCGCCACCCAAAGCCGCACTCACCAACATGACTTCTATTTCGCTTAGATTGGTTGACAGCAAAAAGTGTAAGCTTTTACGAATGTTGTCATAAATTGCCCGGCCTTCGCGTATCGCCGTCACCATCGTTTTTAAATCGTCTTCTTCCAAAATGATATCCGCAACAGAACGCGCTGCATCCGTCCCTTTTTCGCCCAGCGTAACGCCGATATTGGCGGCTTTAAGTGCGGGGCTATCATTTATCCCGTCACCGGTCATGGCAACAATTTTTCCACTACGTTGCAAAGCTTCTACAATCAGCAGCTTGTGAGCCGGACTCACACGCGAGAAAATAGTCGTACGACCTACCAGACCGGCAAGCACCGAAGGCTCTAATTTGTCCAAATGTGCAGAGTCGATGATTTCTAGCGGTTTACCTTGAAAACCGTTCAAGCCCAGTCTTTTTCCTACCGATAAAGCTGTTGAGCTTTGATCGCCGGTAATCATCACAGTTTCGATGCCGGCATCGTGAAATTGGCTCATGAGTTCTGCCATGCCTGGACGAATTACATCTTCCATGCCAACCAGTCCCAGCCAGATCAGTTCTTGCTGTTTATAGCCGTTGATATCAGAGCTAATACAAAAAGCGACGCCCAGAACCCGTAAGGCATCAACCCCCAATCTTTCGTTCGAGGTTAAGATTGATTGACGCTGATCTTCGGAGAAAATATCGAAACAACCATTAATGCTGCAGCGATTACAAAGTGCAAGAACATCTGGTGGACTACCTTTAATGGCGGTAAAAAACTGTCCGTCTTCAAGGGCATGAACGGAAACCATATAAGGTCTGTCTTCAGCGCGATAATCTATCTTTAACGCAGGGTGCTGATTTCTTAAAGAGTTAATATCTTCGCCGGCATCAATGGCTATTTGGAGTAACGCGTTCTCCGTAGGTGAGCCTTGCAAAAGGCCAGCACCTTTATCAGCCGGTATTGATTCATTGCATAACACTAGTACTTGCATCAACCGCCGCAAGGTTTCATCCGTTTGATAGAGGTCGACTCTGGTATCGTCCTGATAAAACCCTCCCTCTTTAACTTGTAGATCAACCTGCAGAGTTCGCAACGCCACCACGCTCATTTGATTTAAGGTCAGTGTTCCGGTTTTATCAAGACAGATGACTTGCACAGAACCTAGATTTTCAACGGCTGGCAACTGGCGAATAAGCACTTTTCGACTCTTCATGGTCTTTATGCCCAGTGCCAGCGTTGTTGTTGCCACGGTTGGCAAACCCTCCGGAACTGCAGCAACGGCCAGAGAAATGGACGATATCAACATTTCCAGTAATGGTCGACCGCGCAAAAGGCCAACCATAAAAACAAGGGCACAGATACCGGAGCTAAGCAGGGCCAACTGCATACCCATCTCATCTATTTGTATTTGCATCGGTGTGGTAGGTGTTTTTGTTACCCCTACCAGATCCTGAATTTTGCCGATTTCGGTATTCCGGCCCGTTGCCACCGAGATTGCCCGCCCATTTCCGCCGGTCACCGTGGTGCCCATGTAAACCATGTTGAGTCGATCGCCCAAAGCGGTATCTTCTTCGCCCAGGAAATCATGATTTTTAGTAATGGGAAGGCTCTCTCCGGTTAATGGCGATTCATCTACGGTCAAGCGGTGACTCTCCAATAAACGGGCGTCGGTTGCCACATAAGAACCCGGCGTCAGAACCAGAATGTCACCCAATGCAACGTCTGGCATTGAGACTTCCATTTTTTTTCCGGCGCGAATAACGGTTGTTGTTTCGGGAGTCAATTGACCCAGTGCATTAATGGTTTTTTCTGCCGATTTTTCGGTTACAAAACCAATCGCCGAATTGATCATAACCACAGTGACTATAACTACCGTATCGACAATGCCGCCTGTTGCCAGAGAAATAACCGCAGCGACGCCCAACATTGCGACAGGCGCTGAAACAAATTGTTCAAAAAACATTTCTAACGAAGAACGCCTGATCTGCTCGGATAATTGATTATTGCCGTATTTTGCAAGCCTTTGCGCTGCGTCTTCTTGTGTCAGACCTTGTTCGCTTCCCTGTAAAACATTAATGACTTTGACACCGGTAAGCGTGTGCCATAACTGTAACGGTTGAACCAGTGCCAGGTTTTCTGTGGTTCGAGTCAGTCGCAACGCATTTTTGGGCTTTTGTTGGTCTGTTTTTTTAGGCCTATCAACAGTTTCAGTATGACGGATAATCGGGAAACCCAATTCAGCTTCAAGCAATTGGGCAATACTGACGGGCATTTCACGGGTATGTCGGGGGGTAATATATTCGACCAGAAGATTGCCGGTTAAGGTATTGGCGCGCACCAGTCTGATTTCATCAAGAACGGTTAATTTCGATTCCAGGTTTGCGCGCAGGCGGTCATTACGATACAGGCCGGGTACATTAATGCGTGTTCGCCCTGGAACCTTGTCATTAACGATCAGCAAATAATCTTGCGGTTTTGTATCTTGCGTAGAAGAGTTCATTGTTGTCATCCAATAATAAATGTAATTATTTAGCCACGGATCAACACGGTTTTTACAGATTTATTTTGCTACTTTTAATATTTTTTACCAGCTATTTATCTACTTTGACCGTTGATATACATAAAATAGGAATTGATTAAAATAAGCGATAACAACATCCAGCTAATCCAACCTATTAATTTCAATATGCGATGTTCAGGACGAAAAAATAAACCAATGATGGCAATCCCGGTCATAATTAATGAAGTCAAAATCGAAATGCCATGCACTGGCGAAACTTTGGAAAAAATGGGTCCGTAGGGATAAACAATATCTTCGATGGAAAGAATCGCATTATTCATCAGATTACTGCCAAAAATTCCACCAATAGCCATATTTAAGGCATTAATTCTAATTGCTGTTATTGCAACAGTCATTTCCGGAACTGTTGTGATAAAAGCGACCAGCAAGGTGCCGACAAAACTTTCATGCCAGTGCATGATCAGCGCAATATGCTTGGCTACGATAGGTAGCCAAATACCTGTAACTACTACAATTAAAGCGGCCGCTATGTATCTTAAGATAAAGGCGTGCAGCGAAAGTTCAGGAAAAGCATCCGGTTCCTGTTCGGTGTAGATTTTGATTTGACGACTTTCGTAATTGAAAACCGTATATATCGCGACCACATACACCGCCAATATGATGGGGCTAAAAACGCCGATGCGACCAAAAGTTATCGCTTCCTGATTTAAGGCCAAGGTCATTCCCATACCGTTAAAGCCAATCATGACAATGCCAAAGGCAGCGGAAAGAATATGGCCTTGACTGGATGAGGTAAATAGCGACCCTTTGCGGTATAAAAGATCCAAAATCACAATAATGGCCAAATTAAAAATGCAGGCGCCAAAAATCGCACCCACTGCAACATCAGGTGCATCTGCCAGGGTTACGGCGCTTATTCCGCTGGCCAATTCAGGCACAGAAGTGATGGTACCAATCAACAAAAAACCTATCCAATTGCCGCCCAAGCCGGTTTTATCGGATATGGCATCACCATAAACAGTTAATTTTACCCCCGCAAAGCCAACTATTAATAAGCATGCGAAGAATTGTAACCAGACAAAAATTGGGTCGTTAATAATGACTCCTTTGGCGAGTGCGACGTGTTATTGCCCAATTAACAAAATATTAATTAGAGAGGTTTTTTTTTCAGTTCCGCCTGGGTCAAATGCCTTACATCTTCACCCTTAACCATATAAACCAAATGTTCACAAATATTGCAGGCGCGATCGCCAATTCGTTCAAGTGCGCGGGCAACCCAGAGTACATCCAGCATTCGAGTAATATTTCTCTGGTCTTCCATCATTCGCGTAACCAGTTGGCGGATAATGCTGGCGTATTCGCGATCGACATTTTCATCCAAATTCATAATCAAGGTAACGTCTTCTACATTCATTCTGGCAAAGACATTTAGGGCACCGTGCAGCATATTCTCAACCAGGTCAGCCATGTGCACCAATTCAAAATATTGTTCATGCCTTTTGCTGGATCCGGTTTCGGATAACTGAATTGCCATTTCAGCGATGCGTTCGGCCAGAGCGCCAATGCGTTCTAGCTCATTAACAATCTTGATGGTTGTAACTAACAATCTTAAATCGAACGCGGCAGGCTGCCTTAAGGCCAGAATCTGCATGCATTCATGATCTATAGCAATTTCCAGTGTATCGACCTGATTATCCAGTTTAATGACCTGTTCGGCCATTTCCACGTCGCCGGTTGAGAAAGCGGTAACTGCCCGTTTAATTTGTTGCTCAACCAAACCACCCATTGTTAAGACATTGTTGCGCATATCTTCAAGTTCTTTATTGAACTTGCCTGAGATGTGCTGTCCTATTTTACTGTTAGTCATTACTTGTTCCTGTTAACCATAACGACCGGAAATGTAATCTTCGGTCAGTTTCATTTGCGGATTGGTAAACAATTCGCTGGTTTTGCTCATTTCAATTAACTTACCCATGTACATAAATGTTGTATGGTCCGAAACCCGGGCGGCCTGTTGCATGTTGTGCGTCACAATCATAATGGTGTATTTTTCTTTAAGCTCATTTTATTTATTATGAGTAGAAATTGAGCATGTCTTACCGCCACCCTTGCAGTGAAAAATTAGCAATAAAAGCTAGCAATTGTTCGGCAACACTTAAAAGGCTTGATTAATAGTTTTGAATCATTTGCCATATTAAAGCTAAAATACTTAAAACTTAATTTAAACGGTTTCAAACAAAAATCAATGCGTATAAACACCTATAAACACTAACAAATAAAAAGAGCAGCTTTAAGCTTACAAAAAATGATCTACGGTTTTAAGGTATTAATCGTCCCATAAGTTTTCCTGATTACCCATAAAGAACAGCCTAAATTGTTAAAAAGTCTATACTGATAATACCAACATCTAAATGAGGGTAAGGTCATGAAAAAAATAGCGGTACCATTTTTTCTGCGACGAAGCTGCATATTCCGATTAATTTGAACACCAATTCTGGTGGACTTGAACACCTAAAACCTAACGCATCGATGGAAGTGAATTTTTACTCTAAGTGTTCAACTTGAGTCAAGGAATTCATTTTTTTCGCATCAACTCCCCTTGTAAATTCATCCGGTGAGCGTTGTGCATCAATCGGTCTAAAATGGCATCGGCTAAAGTATTGTCGCCCATCGCGTCATACCATTGTTCAGTTGGTAACTGACTGATAATGAGGGTTGCGGATTGTTGATAACGGTCATCCATGATTTCCATTAAATCATTCCGAGTGGCCGCCGTTAAAGGCTCTAAACCCCAGTCATCAATAATCAACAGATCCAGACTGGCGATAGCTTTTAGCAGCTTACTGTAGCTCCCGTCGGCCTTGGCTTGTGTCAATGCAAGAATCAGGCGTGGAAGCCGGTAATAGCGAACGCTGTAGCCTTTCAGACAGGCTTGATGGCCGAGTGTACAAGCGATATAGGTTTTACCTTTGCCACAGGGGGCAGTCAGCAACAGGTTCTGGGCTTTTTTCAACCAGTCACACATCAGTAACGACGCTATTTGAGACGACTGTAAGCCTCTACCGCTCTGATAACCCAGGTCTTTGGCATACGCCTTGATTATAAAAATCAGAATTAACCAGACTTACCCTCCAAATATCCGATTAACCCCGCCAGTAAACAACATCACATCTACAGGAAAGAATTGCCGACCTAAGGTTTTGACATCCGAATTTTCTGGTAAACGATAGCAGCGAACATCATCTTCGGTCGGGTGTATTAATTGGCTGATGGCGTCCATTAGACGTAATAAGGCTTTGCGTTTTATCACTACCGTAAATACCGAGTACTGAACCGGCAAGCCCTGCTTCTTTAGGGTTCGATGCACCCGCGACAAGCGCTTGGGATTGGCGATGTCGTAGGCAATTAAATACAAGCCGATCTGGCTGTCTGCCATTAGCTCACGGCCAGTAAAAACTGATGCAGTTTATTGACGGTGCTCCTAAATAACAAATACAACCGGTCTTCGCGTTGCTTGTAGAGCTGCGCCATTGCCGCCAGAGGCTGGGCAGTGTCGGGCTCGTCGGCGGCTAACAAAGTGGGATAATAATCCCACACCAACAGCTTGCTTAAATCTAAAGCCAAATCCAGATTACTGGATAATAACGCTTCGTCGTCACTGCAAAAGCCGCATTCTGAAAGCAGTGTTAACAACTCGCTGTGCAGTAAGCCTTGCAATAGATTGGCACGATGCTGGCCCTCGCTGGACAAGGTCAGTGCCAGTTGCCGGCGCAAGTCGTTTATTGATACTTCACGCCAATCGGCAACACCCATGCGCCTTGCAAAGCTTCGGGCCGCCAGTTTCTGCATCGACAAATACCAGTTCTCATAAACCTGCAAGCCATCAGCTCTGGCCAACAAATCGACCAAACGCTGGGTGAGCGCTTGTCTTTCGCTGCCCTGACCCAGCCATCTCGCTCGTACTTCACCGTTCTTTTGCAAAAACAAAAGATTGATACCGACATCGGCACAGGCCAGCAGCGCCGACATGGACCACTCCACCACGCCTTTGCACACCACCCGAGAAATCCGCGATAAGGGAAACAATTGATCGGCTTTATCCGGCACCACTACGCGTAAAGCCGGTTCATCCAATACCACCCGGCAACCTGGCGAGCCGTCAATATACAAAGGCCGCATTACAGACCCTCGTAAACCGCCTGATGGCGCTTGGCCAAGGCATAGCCATAACGTCGCAACAGACGCCTGGCCGCACCAGCCTGTGACTCATAATAACCATAAAAACATTGCCGACCGGCTTTGTTCATCTGACATCGACCGTTGTCATCACTAAAATGCTCAACTCGTAATTGTCGTTCCCGGAACATTTGCCATACCCAACGATCCATCAGCGGTCGCAGTGGCTCCATCAAATCACACGCCAGTGACTCCCGACCAAAACTGACATCATGGTAAAAACCCAACATCGGATCCAAGCCTACGGTATGGCAACTTCGAACCGTATCGTAATGTAAAAGTGTATAGCCCAACGACAAACAGGCATTGACCGGGTCAGGAGGTGGCCGTTTTTTTCGTCCAGTAAAGTTAAGTGAATCAGCAAATAAATGCACGTACCCACCAAAATAAGCTGCCGCTGCTGCACCTTCAAAGCCCCGCAAACTGGCCATGGAGATCGATACACTGTCTTCGCGCAACTGGCCAATAATGCCGTTCAAGGTCTGTATCGCTCCGGTTAAGGGATAGCGTAAATCAGCCCGTGCCGCCAAGGCATCGCGCAGCAAACGCTGCTGGGCACGCACCTTAACCAATACCAGCCAGCGAGCCAGTGGCGTACGCAAATCTTCATTCATACTGGTTTGATATTGCCCCAAACGCCGTTGTGAGTCGCTGTGCGAGCGGGCTGCCAACATGGCGGTTGCCTCGGTATTACGACCGGATAACACCAGCAAGCCGATATTGCGTTCCGACAAGGCGCCCAGCACCCGACTTTCAAGTTGCACATTGCCCCGCAACACCACGCGCTCCAGCAAGTGCATCGGAACCGTGCCTTTCTTGATACCGTCTTCATATAACGCCAGTGTCTGACCGTCGAGCTTGACGCCCAGATTTTTCCTATCCAGATACAAACTGCTCATTGCTTACCCCACATAAAAAAATGAACCATCCTGAGGCGCCACCGCTTTACCCAAGGTACGGATATGGGTGGCTCCCGCCAGTCTCAGTAAAATAAAACGATCTTCGATCGGGTCAATGACCCGGCCGATATTTTCCAGTAACTCCGCTTTTTCAGCCGGTGTTAAAAAACATTCAAACACCGACTTTTGTCCACCCGAGGCAAAACCACGCAATACATACAGTGCCTTCCGCAAACGGCGGCTACAGGAAATATCGTAAGCTGCCAGATAAAGTTGTCGATGACTCATGACCTTAGCTTACCCCTACAAAACTAGGAATGACCGGACTGGCAAGCTTGCCACTATGATCCTCATACCTGCCCCCTATCAATAAAAGCCAGGGCAAGCGCAAGCTGAGCCTGCACCTGGTCGTCCAGGTTTATCCATATTGCACCTTCATTCGGGCGATAGACTGCAATCTGCGTTGCCAGACGCTGTGCTTGGTCAAGCGTCCAGATGACATCCCAATTATCAAAACGACCTGCTTGCAGACACTCATTAGCAATACGATGTTCATTAACATTATTTCTTCGGGTGGAATAATCGACCGAGCCTTTGACGGCAATCAGATTGGCTACACCCACAATTTGACTGATACCCGAATCAATCAATGCAACGGGTTCGTTTTTGAGCGAAATATTGGCACGCAGTTCCCATGAGCCGGTGCCGTTCAGTAATTTGTAGATATGACCACTATTAATGATCAGCCCTTTTTGAGGTGTGTATTTAAAATTCATTTACTTGGGCGCTGCCATCCGCTGAAATAATTCAGCCAGAGCATCATAGTCAGCGACCTTAAAACTCATGCCGCAAGGTGAAACATTATCAGGAAATACCGGAAACTTTTGGTAGTTGCTACTGGCATGTAGATTCGTTTTTTTCTGCTTGTTAATGAGTTCCTGAACACCAGCCGAAAGCCAGTTCTTGTTAAAGAAATCAGGATGCACAACCACCTGAAAATAAGCAGGAACACCACCGGCGCCCACGGCCCGATCTTTACGGATATAAACCGTTTGATTAAGCGGCTTGGAATAAAACATCAGATTCTTTACATAGTTATCTTCGCCAGTGCCTTTAACTTGGGCAACAAAATGATGGGATGCAGCAATGTCCAGTAAGCGTTGACGAACAGCTGCAGAGATAAACTTGGGCATAACGATTTCTTGAGAGGAAAGACTGCGTAAACGAGTTGACAACAGCCTGCATTTAACACCAGCAAAATTGCAGAACAGTTGATCTGCCAGCGCTAACTAGCGCCTTGGCATGGCAAACAGAATACACACGGAATTGTTATTTGACGGGAAC
>CANNLO010000144.1 GCA_947505055.1 Methylococcaceae bacterium
CTAAAAAATTAGGCGTGAGCTTTTACGATTACGTTTATGACAGGGTAACGGGACGATTCGAACTACCGTCTTTGGCCGATTTAATTACTCAAAAAGCGCAGGCCATGCAGGCTTGATATTGGGCTCTCCATGGAATTTAAAGTTGATACATTTTTTTCTTAGATAATATAATGCCAACAATCATCGGTTGTTTTGACCTCATTGAACAAAGCCATGCCATTGGCTGGGCGTTAGTGCCCAATCAGCTAACGGTACGGGTGGCTATCGAAATTATTGATGGTGAAACCGTTGTAGCTACCGGTATAGCCAATAAGTTACATGGTGGACTCAAAGAAAAAAACATAGGCGACGGCTATTATGGCTTTGCCATTCCTCTGCCTACCTCCGTTTTTACATCGGGTCGTGTATTGCGCGGTCGTGCAGCAGAAAGCGACAATTGGCTTACCGGCGAACACCTCCCCGTATCAAATAAACCCGTAGGCAATATTGATGGTGTTGCTTCGGGTGTTATCTTTGGCTGGGTAGCGGGAACATCATCTGAACTGCCTGAAATAGAAATTCGCCAGGGCACAAAAAAAATTGCTTGCGCTCAGATCACCACATCGCGTCCCGACATTATCAGCCAAGGCATAGCTGATGCCGCTTATAGCTATTATTTTGATCTCAAGCCTTTTCTTAAAACCAAGCGAGCCATAAATAAACCCGTTACCATTATCCATACCGCAACTGGCAAATCGCTTTCTGGTAGCCCGCTCAATTTGGTAGGAGTCAGCAACTGGGGCAATTCGGAAAACCTTAATGGATCAGAAATTCAAGGCTGGGCAACAATCTCTGCTCCACATGACATCAAGCAACATGCCGAAGTCGAGCTGTGGATTGATGATGTTTACATACACGAAATACCTGCCAACCTTCCGCGAGCCGACTTCGTTCGCATGGGTATTAATCAATCGCGTTGCGGTTTCAAAACCAGTATTCCCGGTCAGTATTTGAATGGTAAGCCTCACATATTGACTCTGCGCCACAAAGCAACCGGCCAAATTTTGGCTAATGGTGAGCAAGCTTTTACGCTTACCTTACGCCACGCTGTGACTTATGCGAATGGCAGTATTATTACCGGCTGGGCCTTTATTGAGCAAGCCCCGCTTACCCCTATTACCATCGAGGCTTGGGAAAATGGTCGCTGTATTGCCAGCACGCAGGCCAATCAAAGTTATCCTGCTGCCCCCATAGAACTGCAAAAGCAATTTGGCGTTAGTTCGACAGGATTCACACTTGCATTACCTAAATCTATTCAATCGGATCAACCTCGACGCATTCGCTTAACCCTGTCGGGTACAACTGAGTCGGCTACCGGCAAAGATATTCTGATCGGCTCGCGTGCAGAATTCATCCGTCAGGCTGAACACGCAGCACAATTTGATTCAAGTTTCCGCTGGTGGGTGCAGGATTGGATCAAACAGCTGCGCCAAAGCGAGACGTCAGACGACACGCTCTACAAAGAAATCCCCACCGTAGATGATACGCCGCCAGATTCCACGCTCGACATCATCATCCCAGTCTATAAAGGCCGGGATGAAACGTTAGCGTGCCTCGATAGTCTGCTTAATTGCGGCGATCTTTGGCCACACGACATTATTGTGATTAATGATGCCAGCCCCGACTCGCAGCTCACTGCTGACCTACGTAAATTAGCGGACAGCGATCAGCGTATTACCTTACTGGAAAATGCCAGCAACCTCGGTTTTGTCGCCACTGTTAATCGTGGCATGAGGCTTCATACCACCCGTGATGTTGTTCTGCTTAACGCTGACACCCTTGTACCTAAAGCAGACTGGATGACTCGACTGCGTCGAGCCGCTTATGCAGAAGCATGTATTGCCACTGTCACGCCGTTTTCCAACCGCGCTACCATTTGCTCGCTGCCTAGCCCACAAACAGATAATGATCTGCCCGACGGTTTGACTGTCAATGACCTTGACCAACTTTGTGCTCAAACCAATGGCAATATACGAGTCGACATTCCCACCGCTATCGGCTTTTGCATGTTGATCAAGCGTCAGGCGTTAAACGAAGTCGGTCTTTTCGACGAAGAACGCTGGGCAAAAGGTTACTGCGAAGAAAACGATTTCTGTTTGCGGGCGGCTACCATAGGCTGGAAACACAGTGCCGCCTGCGATGTATTTGTTCAGCACCATGGCGCCGTTTCCTTTCAGGGTGAAAAACAAACCCGCATACAAGAAAATCTGAGTCTTCTTAATGCGCTGTATCCTGACTATCCAGAAACCATCAACCGATTTATCCGCCGCGACCCACTTGCAGTACCGCGTAGTCGCGTTGTGCTGCAACTAATGAAACAAACCGCAAAACGACATGTGTTGCATATCACTCATGCCTGGGGTGGTGGTGTGCAACAGCACGTTGACCAGCTCTGCCGCCAGCCTGATAAAAAAGGACAAGGTGCCCTCATTCTGAGCCCAACTAACGACGGCCGCATTGAAATCATCCAGCCTGGCAGCGACCTTATCCTCAGTTTGCCGGTAAACACCTTGGCCAATCTGTCAGATCCCGATGCCCCTTTAATTAACTACCTGCAACAACTCGGCACCACCGCTATCCATCTGCACCACTGGATCGGCTTGCCTGCCACCGTATGGGAACTAGCCAAGGCATTGGGCGTGCCGTTCGACTATACCGTGCATGATTATTACGCCGCCTGCCCACGCATTCATTTTATCGACTACATCGGGCAATTTTGCGAACAAGCGCCACTCTCACGTTGCGAATTGTGCGTCAAAGCCAAGCCCTTGGAGTCGCCGGAAATTGAACAAGCCTTTAACGAATTAGGCGGTACCGTGGCGGCTTGGCGTAGTTTTCATCAAGATCAGTTGCACACTGCACGAAGCATCATTGCACCCTGCCAGGATACCGCTAACCGCATCCAACAGTCTTTTGTTCTCAAGCAAGTCACGGTTAGAGCCCACGATGATACCGCCATTCACTTCAAGCCCAAGCCATTGCCAAAGTCAGGGCAGCCATTGCGTGTTGCCGTGATCGGTGCGATTGGCCCCAATAAAGGATATGACCAGTTGTTGGCCTTGGCTCAGTTTGCCGAACAGCAAGCACCCCATATCCACTTTTTTATTGTCGGCTACACCATGGATGACACGCCGTTCGAGACGCTCACTAACGTGCAAATCACCGGCAAATATGCTCCGGAACAATTGCAAAGTTTGTTGGGGGAACTTGATTGCCATGTTGCGCTATTTTTGAGTCCTTGGCCGGAAACTTACAGCTATACGTTATCTGAGGCTTTGTGCGCGGGGCTTACGCCGGTTGTACCTGAATTGGGGGCTTTGGGGGAGCGGGGTGCTGGGATAGGGGGGATATATAAAAATATTTTGTCTCCTTTTTACTTGATCAATGTGCTTTTACACTTGGAAAGTGTTGTGGGAAAAATCGAAGAACCACAGAATTACAAAATACTATCGGCAAGAGCTACTACGGGAGATATATCTTGAACCAAAATCAAACTAAGCTATCTAAAAAAACAAATAAAAACAAAGCAATTAAGAAATCTAGTGCGGTCACTACGTCTAGTTCGACAAAAAACGAAGAATCGCTTCAAGTAGAGCCAATCATCTTCAAAAATAAAGAAGGACAAATAATTGCGGGAATATTTGTTGAGAGTTCCTGCATAGTTAACACTGAGATCGAAATTAGAGGCTGGAGCATCGGCGAATCCGAAATAGCGCTTATTTGTTCACAAGATGTGACGAATTCTGTGGTTAGTCGACACAACCGATTTGATGTAGTTGAGACTTATCATATAGCAGAATCTAATAACGGCTTTGGTTTTATCTTGGCGGTGAAGAAGGTACCTACTGACTGTGATTGTTCTCTGCAATGGTCAGTTACTTTAGATGGGCAAGCTCAGGTTTTCAACTTTCCTTTATCTTTGAATGTTAAGGAAAATAATGAATGCGAAGCCATCGTTGATAACTCAGATACTTCAATACACCTACTCGGGAATATTGATCGTATAGTCGACATGACAATTATTGGTTGGGCGCGGAATTTAATAGAACCAGAAAAAAATGTCACCGTTGAATTCACGCTTGATGGTCATGTTATTGGCTCAACCATTTGTGACATTCCCAGGCGTGATTTGCTGGATTCAGGAATTGGAAACGGAAGTTATGGCTTCTCATGGAAAATTCCAAGTTATGTCGATTTACAGCAGATTAGTGCAATTCAGGTTCAAATCCAAGATAGCACCCTATTACTAACTGGAACAGTTATCCCAATCTTTACTTCGCTTAAGACTACCGGAATATATGATGGAAAAATAGAATTCTCTTGGCCATACCTCATTAGAGGCAATCTCATTTCGTTAACTGATGATGTTGTCGATACCGTTGAAGTTGTATGCGCTGACATTACTCTGCTTCGCCTTACCTTAGTGGAAGACATTGATACTCATAGCGAAACATTTGGAATGTATAAGTTCTCCGAGTACTTTCCAATAGATCGTTTGACGCATTCGTCCCCGCCAATGTACCTTAAATTACCCCATAATGTGCTGATTGAACTATGCAGTTTCATACCAGTAATTGAAGAGTCTGAAATTATTGACTCGAAATTTCATATTACTGGAGATATAGTTAACGGCTGGATTTTGATGAGTCCTGATGTAGAAGCTCAGTCAGTAAAACTCAGGATGATCATTATTGGTTTGACACAATCACACTCGTTAGTTCTTGAAGCTGCGGGGAGAAATCAAAAGCTATATTTTTCTTTCTCAATTGGTGCCGATTTTTTCACGGGAGAAGATTATCAGATTGGTATTTGTACTGATACTGGAAATTATCCACTACGAAGTGCCACAGGGGAGTATCTGGTTGCGTATCGTAAAAGAGTTATTGGTAATGTCGATAGTTACATATTGCCGCGATTTAGGGGTTGGGTGGTTGACCTATATGAATCGGATCAATCTAAAACGGTTCAACTTTTTGATGGTGCTAATTTAATCAGTCAGGCAACAACGTTAATTACTCGTTTAGATGTCAATAAGAAGTTAGGTATAAACGGTAGTCACGGGTTTGAGATTACTGTTCCTGCTGACGTATTTGATGGAAAACAGCATGACCTAGTTATAAAATGCGAGGGTTTCCAATTAAAGGAGGGGGCCACCCTTAAAAAACCGCTTACTTATTTATCAACTGATCTTTTGACAGTAGATCCCCAGCTACGCATCTCTGGACGGGTGGAGCAACTTACGGTGGATCTTATTGCTGGGTGGGCGTTCGATTTAATGCGTCCAGAAGTCCCTGTCGAACTCGTTATAAAGGTAGATGGTCAAATTCTTGGCACGACTCAAGCCAATCGATTCTCTGCACGTTTACGTGCAGTCAGCGGTAGTGGTCACCAACAGTTTTTATTTCAGCTTCCAGATCATCTGCAAAACGGTTCAAAACGTGAGATAACGGTTCACGAGGTTACTACTGGATTTGCCCTTAAAAATAATCTTAGTCCTATCTCTTTTCCGTTAGTTAAGTTGCCCGAACCTATGATTGTTCAGAGTGGTTGGAATTACGGGGGGCATTCTACGGCAACGTTTTCCAAACTTAGGGTTTTCTCTCCGGTAAAGACGACGAAACCGAAGAAGAAGTTGCCGTTGGTCTCAATGATTGCATTGAATTGGAATGGGGATCTAATGTTGGAGGATTTTTTCGAGTCGCTTCTTCGGATTACTTTTATCAATCCAATAGAATTATTGCTGGTTGATCATGGTTCGAATGACTGCAGTTTGGAAATAGTCTCCCGTTATCAAAGCAGATTACCTATCAAACTAATCGAGCGCCGGGCTAATTATTCATTTTCAGCATCCAACAACTATGCAGCTTCATTAGCTTCCGGTTCATTGCTCCTATTTTTGAATAATGATTTGATTTTTCAACATGACTGCGTATCTCGATTGACCGATTTTTTTGATGATGTATCGGTTGGTGTTGTAGGGGGGCGACTTCTGGAGCCCATTAAAGAGGCGAATGGTAGTTGGGCTTTCGAGCCGCACCATGAAGGTGTTCGATTTAAAGTGGCTATCCTGCCGAATCAGGGTCGTAAATATTATTCACCTCACGAAATTACCGGTATTCCGGCAGAGGCGCGTAGGTCAGCGCTTGAAATGCCGGTTGTGACTGCGGCGCTTATGATGTGTCGAAAGACTGATTTTGAGGCTATAGGCGGATTTAATGAAGAGTATTTTTATGGCCTTGAAGACGTGGATTTCTGCCTAAAAGTTTCAACGCAACTAGGCAAAAAAATCATTTGTGATCTTGACTCAAGTGCCATACATAACCGTAGTGCAACCCGTGACTCAAAATTTGTCGAGAAACAATTGAGTAAACTATATACGGCTGACATTCATTCAAAAAATCGCGCAACCTATATTCGTCGCTTTGGACGACATTTGACCCGCAAAATATTAAAATCACTTATCGAAAGCTCAAGTTTTTATGGTACGCGGCCATTACGAGTAACGTTTGCTGTTACCGAAGCAGATATCAATACTGCCGCAGGGGACTACTTTACGGCTCTTGAACTCGGGTTGTGGTTACGCAAAAAGTTTAGCTGGGATATTTTCTTTGTTAAAATGGAAAATTACTCTCTACCCGGCACCGATGTTTTAATTGTAATGAGACATGACTATGATATCCGGAAAGTAACGCAAACTAACCCTGGTTTCATTACAGTAGCTTGGATAAGGAATCGAGTTGATCAGTGGATAGAACGTCCAGAGTTCAACGACTACAACCTCATTTTTGCCTCATCTCATAAGGCGCTCTCATATGTTCGGGAAAATACTGGCCGCAAAGCGATACTACTTCCTATTGCCACAAACCCAGACCGATTCTCCCCTAATATGGTTGATTTGACATTTTCAAGCGATTTGGTTTTCACCGGTAGTTATCATGGGGCAGTACGGGGTGCTGTCAAATTACTTGATATTGAAAAATCGGATTATCAATTTGCCATCTATGGTTATAACTGGGACAAATACCCCCCTTTTGCACCGCACTGGCGGGGAAGCATTCGTTACGACTTATTAGGTAAAGCTTACGCCTCGTCAAAACTTGTACTTGATGACTCTCACCCGGTTACCCGTGAATGGAATTCGCTGAACTCGCGAATTTTCGACGCATTAGCCAGCGGTAAGGTAGTTATGACTAACTGCGTTGAAGGTGCCAAAGAGCTCTTTGGCGACAAATTGCCAACTTTTAGCAGCCGAGCTGAACTTAATACACTTGTTGAACGCCTGTTAAATAATGATGAGGAGAGAGAAAAGCTTGCAGTAGAACTTAGGCAGGAAGTTTTGACTAACCATACTTATGCCAATCGCGCCGATACATTGAAATCAGCTCTACTGGAATTTGTCGAAAAAACTTTGCGTTTCGCGATTAAAATTGGTGTACCAAAAATTGAGGAATGTGAACAGTGGGGGGATTACCATTTTGCACTAGGCATTAAACGGGCATTGGAAAAACAGGGCCATTTTGCACGAATTGATATTTTGCCTGATTGGGATGGGGGGTTAACTTCATCTGATGATGTCGTGATCGTACTAAGGGGTTTATCCAAATATAAGCCACAGCCAACTACAATCAATTTGATGTGGCTGATCAGCCACCCTGACGAAGTAACGATCGCCGAAATGCGGGAATACGATCATGTTTTTATCGCATCTGAGAGTTACGTAGGTCGCATCAGGGGGCAGTTAGGTAGTAATGTTTCACCACTATTGCAATGCACCGATCCAGGCATTTTTTATCCGGACGTTGATGGGACACTGGACATAGCTGAGGTACTCTTTGTTGGCAACTCACGTGGCCAACGCCGCGACGCTGTTCAGCACGCGCTTGATGCCGGAATTGATTTCGGCGTTTATGGTAGTGGATGGCAGGGGATTCTTCCAGCGGAGCGAGTAATGGGTGAGTACATTCCCAACAACGAGTTACGACGATATTACAGCGCCACGAAGGTGCTTTTGAACGATCACTGGCTGGACATGCGTTCGGAAGGTTTTATTTCAAATCGGATATTTGATGCTGGCGCATGTGGGGCGACAATAGTGACTGATGACATCGAAGCAGGGCATCAATTATTCGGCGATATGCTCAGTTACTATCGAAATGCTCAAGAATTCGAACAATGTATTCATTCTGCGTTAACTAAAGAGACTGAAAAAGCAACAACAGAGTCCATTAGCCGATTTATCCTCGAAAATCATACCTTTGACCACCGCATTGCCGAGATTTTATGCACTGTCGCCGACCTTCAGAATAATTGAGATAAACCCCAAGCATGCTTATTACCAAAGATTCAAAAATAAATGACGACGCGATTGTCATTCAGGTACATATTCCAAAAACCGCTGGAACGTCATTGCGCCTTCTTTTTAATCAAGTATTCGGAGCTGATAAGTGCTTGATGAATTATAAAGATGAACTACACGAAAAAAAATCAACGGAGTTGACCAATATTCGTCACGTAAGTGGGCATTTTGGCTACGGTATTCATCAAAGTTTCGCAAAAAAACCAATATATATCACTGTCCTTAGAAATCCGATAGATCGATATATTTCTCTTTATTCTCACATTCTTACCGACCCAAACCATAAACTTCAACTTCAAGAATATGCTCGACGCTATGATATAAATGAATTTCTTCGGTATATTCTTGATAGTGAAGACACTGGCGTTTGGCACCTGTTGCATAATACTCAGTGCCGACAAATTTGTGGCGAAGCTGACTACAAAAAGGCAAAGGAATATATCGACACTAAATATTTTCTTGCGTGTCCCATTTCCAATGGTAGATGCGATGGTTGGAATGTTAAGTACTGCTCTAGGTGTTAATGGTTTGACATTGCCTAAGGTAAACGAAACGAAACAACGTATGGCATCTTATAAAGACATACCGTCACTGTCTGATGAATCCATTATGCTCTTGATGAATTCAGAGCAAGAGGATGCTTTGTTGTTCAGCTACGTCCAGAAAGCTTTCTCTCAAGTTCGAGAATTAATCGATGTCAACAGCACTATAAAGGAGGTCAAAATTACTGGTGCTCCAGTGACCGAAAAAATTCCTCCTAAAGATTTGCGCTTTATGGGGGAGTCGGACGAGGTTTTTATTCAGGCAGCAGATTATCTTGCAAAGAGTATCTTGCGTTCTTACGGCCTAGATAGACACCTTGGAAGTATTTTAGATATAGGATGCGGTTATGGTCGTCTTGCTTACGGGTTGAGAAGATCTTACTTTGAAGGCGAATATCAGGGTTTTGATATCCTTGGTCGGCATATTAATTGGTTAAACGAAAACTTTCATTCGGGACATAAGGATGATGGCTATCAGTTTTTGCATGCCAATATCTACAATCAGCGTTACAACCCGGAAGGTAAACCCATTGATGAATTAGACTTACCATACCCCATTGCCTCGTTTGATTGTTTGGTTAGTCTCTCGGTATTTACGCATTTGTATGAAGAAGAAGTTGTCAAATACATTCGCTACCTCAAGCAGTTTATGAAACACGGAGGACTTTGGATTGCGACTTTTTTTGTCCTCCCGCCCGAATTTTCATTGGAAAATCAGCCTGTCGATGCGACTTATCTGCTGGTCAAGCAAGTTTCGGAAAATGCATTTATCCATAATATTGATGAGCCATTATTGGCAATCGCATTTACAGAGAAGTTCTTGCTAAACTTATTTGCTAAAGAAGGCTTAGAGATCGTTGAGCAGCGTAAAGGACGATGGTTTACCAAGGAAAACTCTTTGGAATTGCAAGATTGGTTTATATTAAAAAAACGCGTCGAACATAAAACTATGCGTTGCTTAATCTCGGGAAATGCAAAAAGCGGAACGACGGCTCTATTTTATGCTGTCGCGAACGCTATGAAATATGCCTCACATTTTTTCGAAAAGCCATTGTCTGCTCTTGACAAATTGCCACCTAGTAGCATCGCAAAAGTTATATTCAATACAGAAAATGACATTAACAATTGTACCAAGTTGTTTGATAAGCGGATTATGATAATCCGCGATCCAAAAGATCGCTTGGTTAGCATAGTATTTTACTCAGTTTCACTCGAACAATTCGTCTCCAATGATCTTTTACTAAAAGAGCTAATTCGATTGGTTGAGAAAAAACAAATTTCGCCAAATGAGGTCGATTTTATTGACTTAATTGAGGTGTTGGCCGGTAGTCGTGAGGGAATTGAGGGATTTATTGTCAGTTCGTTAGTAGAGTTTCATAACGTTAATGCTTTTTTGAAGACAGCTCAAGATGATTGGCTTGTAGTAAAATATGAGGATTTTACTGACGGTAATTTTGATGACTTATCTAACTATCTAGGTTTGCCGATTGAAAAGGAATTTTCAGTTCCCTCTGCCTATCTAGTAGACCGTACAAAATCTTATGGAGATTGGCGAAACTGGTTTACAGATAGGGATGTTGAGTTTCTGAAACCGATTTTTTTAAAGGTGCTTGGAACTACAAATTACACAACCGACTGGCAGCTTAATTCCATACCGATTGTTAATCCCAAGTACGGGTCGGAATATATTTTAAATGCTATTAAGAAACGTAGGCAGGAGTATGGGCTAGCTCCGCTTAATCTTGATGGATCAGCATCGAAAAGCGCGATGAAATTGGCAAGCTTTTCGAATCCTGTTTCGCAATCATGTACATTATGCGGCGGACTTGAGTTTGGTCCAGGGCCAAACGGACGGATGGCGAGTACGGGAGTACCTCCTTGTTGCCGTAAATGCGGCTCCCTCGAAAGACATCGTATTTTGCGTCAAATATTTCAGGCTTTGCCGCTCGGCTTTCTCGATTGGCGGCGCGGGCTGCAATTCAGTCCTGACCAAGGTATTGACCAGCGTTGGTTTAGAAGTTACGAAGTATCTATATTCGGTGGTGAGAATAGCTTAGATATCCAGTCTCTAGATCGGAGCGATGATAGTTATGATTTCATCTCGCTTAACCACGTACTGGAAAGTGTTCCTGATGACATTGCCGGTTTTGATGAACTTTGTCGAGTCTTATCACCTTCTGGGCTTATGCAAATTACTTTTGGTTCATCTGATATTCGTGAGAAGACCATCGAACTACCAGAGC
>CANNLO010000145.1 GCA_947505055.1 Methylococcaceae bacterium
AATAAAAAACAAATTGTGCATCACGACTACCGAGACAGTGCAAGCTCGACTACCGAGACAGCAGCGCCCTCTTCTGGCTCGACTACCGAGCTTATAAAGCCTGTTTTGGCTACTTTGACTGGCTCGACTACCGAGAACAATGTAGTTATACCATTACCCCCTGTTAAATCTATCAAGCCTATAAAGAGAATTGTTGGCATTAAAGGTAAAAGCGGCATTTTAAAAACAAGTCAATTTCAAATAGCTAGTGCAGCAGCGTCTTTATGAAAGGAACTCTCATGACAAGAAAAACAACAACACCAAAAGAGCTAACTGAAATATTAGCGCTTAGAGAGGTTGGCTTTACAGTGTTAGCGATTAGCCAAAAATTTAATCTTAGCGTAAGAACTATCCATAGGTACTTAGCAGAGAACGGAGTGAAGAAAGGTAGCTTAAAACAAGAAGTGATGGAAAGTGCTAGAGCGGAGTTATCTAGAATTATCACCTCCAACCCAGTGATAATTGAAACGGCATCTCAACATCTTATAGATGATATTGCACACTCAAACCATCTAAGAGCCATCATAATTGAAGCCTCAGAGCATTTAAAAGCTAATTCACTAGCAGAAGCAGTGCTGGTAATGCGAGGCGCTGCTGCTTACTCTACCGCAATTAAGAACACCTCAGACACCTTACGCCGTTCATTAGGTGCGGATAAGATTGAGGAAACTGCTGAATTATCGGAGTTGATTATTAGAGAATACACAAGTGAAGAAATTGAGGAAATTAGGAGTAGAAAACTAGACATGGATTTTGATGATTAATGTAATCCACGTCATATTTATGGCACGGCAATGGCAGAAGCGAAGTCTTAGAAAAAAGACGATGCATGCTACCCCATGGTGAGATATTTTTTGAGGTGAATTTGAAAATCTGTTTTTATGTAAAGGAACATACTAAATAAACACCCGTTAGCGGCGTACGGGGTATACGCCACAAATTAGCCAGAAGGACTACCATGAAAGTTATAGATTTACAGCAAGCAGCAGACTACCTAGAGAACGCGTGGATTGAGCACTCGGCTACAATGGGTGCAAACATAGTACATATAGGCATAAGCAACGAAGGAAAGGCGTTTGTATTTGTTAATCTTACTGATGACAGAAATGTATTAGCGGAAGTGCCTCAGTAAAATTTAGAATCACTAGCAAAGGTTAAAATCCTTCGCTAGTGGTTTTAAAGATAAGTCACCAATGACTAACAATTAAGCAACGGCTTTTAATTCTCCGGATGGTCGCATAGCAACTGCCTTAAGGAGTTGCAAAGTGATTCGATGATTAGGATGTTTTATGAACAATGCACCATAACTAATCGTAAGTGCAAACGTGACCGCAAAGTATCTGGCAATCTACTTTAAATGACCTTGAATAGACTTGTAAGCATATATTTATATTACCAATTAGTGTTATATTGACAATAAAATTATAGCAGTGTTAGACAACTCGCCCACCTCTTAAATTTAAAAAGCCGACAACAAGATTATATGAGTGCAGACAATCCAATATTAAATAATCCTTACCTAGAGCCATTGTTGCATTACAACACTGACAGTGAAGGAAACTTGGACTATACAAGTATTTGCAAAGGCCGGAGGATATTTAAATCAGACGCAGCAGTTATTCCAACACGACAAACTGGCCAAAAAGAGATTTTTGGATGGAGCGATAATTCAGACGACCATAGCTCAAGCATCATTAACCTTTGCCGAAATGAAGTTCAACTTTGGAGAAATACCAATTACGCCAATACAACAAGGATTACAAAGGAACTTCTAAATTTCTGGTTCAACAATCCTGAAAGATTTGTTACCAAAAAATTATTTTTCGCTCAGCAAGAAGCCGTTGAAACGGCAATATGGATGAATGAAATTGCCGAGAAATCTAATGCAGGACAACATATTTTAAACTTACTACGTGATGGACAAAACACAGTAAGTGAAGTGATTGCCGACCAATTACCACGTATTGCTTTTAAAATGGCAACAGGGTCTGGAAAGACAGTTGTTATGGCTTGTTTGATTTGCTACCACTATTTCAACAGGCAAGAATACAGAAATGATACCCGTTTTGCTGATTATTTTTTAGTTGTCGCACCAGGCGTTACCATCAAAAGCAGGTTGGGCGTTTTATTCGTTGACACCCAAAATGAAAATCCAAAAGACATTGCAGATTATTACCGTGTACGCGGGTTAATTCCTGCCAACATGGAACATCGTTTAGAAAACTTAAACGCACGATTAATTATCACTAATTATCACACTTTTGAACCAAAAATTCTGCAAGGAAACAAACGCAGTCCATTTGATGGGAAGGTAAATTTAAAAGGAGAGAAAATTGACACTGGAAACAAAGAAGATTTTTCACAGGTTGTTAAACGAACACTTGGGAAGTTTAAAGCTGGAGGTAGAGTTTTAGTTCTGAATGACGAAGCTCATCACTGCTATCTACCAAAATCTAAAAAGAAAACAACTGATAACGAAGAGGCCGATGAGAATGCTAGAGCAGCAGTGTGGTTCAGTGGACTTCGTGAAATTGCAAAGAAATTTAAACTTCAATTGGTGTACGACCTTTCCGCAACCCCATATTATTTATCCGGTTCTGGATACACTCCTTACAGTTTATTTCCTTGGGTAGTTTCTGACTTTGGTTTAATTGAGGCAATTGAAAGTGGATTAGTAAAAATTCCCTTTCTGCCAGAAAGTGATAACACTCAAGAATTAACTATGCCAGTGTTACGTAACTTGTACGACCATGTAAAAGACGAGTTGCCAAAGAAAGGACAGCGAACTAAGAAAAGTGAAGCTGCCGCCGAAGGTTCAAAATACATTGAATTGCCACCACGCTTACCTTCATTAGTTAAAGGTGCATTAGACCAGTTTTATAACCATTATGTAGAATATTTCAATGGCATAAGAAAGGACTCAGAAGAAAAATCAGATATGTTTTCAGCGCCACCTGTTTTTATTGCGGTATGTAACAACACTGGTGTATCAAAGGAAGTATACAAATATATTGCAGGTTACGAATATGAAGATGCAGAGGGAAAAACGGTAACTGTAAATGGTGCGAAAGATTTGTTTTCCAATTACGACCCTGCAACAAATAAACCATTAAAACGGCCACCAACATTACTTATAGACAGCGATGCTCTGGAAAATGGGGAGCAAATAAATGATGACTTTAAAAAAATATTCTTTTCTGAAATAGAAGAGTTTAAAAAAGACTATGCCCGCATGTACGGTCAAGGAAGCCTTGATAAAATTTCAGATGCTGAAATTTTGCGTGAGGTAGTTAACACTGTTGGACAACAAGGGAAATTGGGCTCACATATTCGTTGCGTGGTATCAGTTTCGATGCTTACCGAAGGTTGGGATGCAAACACCGTAACGCATATTATGGGTTTACGTGCCTTTGGCTCACAATTGCTTTGTGAGCAAGTGGCTGGTAGAGCTTTGCGCAGGATGAATTACTTTTTACAAGGCTATGACAAAGACGGAAACGCAACATCCGACAAGCGAAAAATTGTAATTGAAAAGTTTCCGCCAGAATATGCACACATTATTGGTGTTCCTTTCAAAATGTTTAAAGGCGGAATATCCGAACCGCCACCGCCACCTATTGATTTAACACATATTACTTCTATTCCAGATAGGCAAGCTACTATGGAAATAACTTTCCCAAATGTAGTTGGCTACCGTGTAGAAAATTTAGATGCAGAAATTAAACATGATTTCAGCAATATTGAAAATTATGAAATTGATGGCTCTAAATTTCCTACCGAAACTATTATGGCCAGTCCGATTTCCGCATCAGAAGAAAAACTAGAAGTTAAAGGAGTTCTGGAAAAACGTGACCAAGAATTAATTTTCCTAATCACAAAAGAGTTAATCAAATACCATTTCAGTGATGAAGAAGGCAACCCACGTTTTCAAAAATTTAATAAACTGAAAAGCATTGTAGAAAAGTGGTACGGCGAAAAAGTGCTGTTGATTAATATCACAGACCAAAGATTTAAACGACTTCTCTACTTTGATGAACCAAAGAAAATAGTTGACCACATTGTCCGCGGCATTAATCCGCAACACAATACCACCGAACATATCCGCCCTGTTTTTAACTATTACAACAAGTTTAGCAGCACGAAATATGTTAATGGCAATACGGTAAAAGATGTTTATCTAACTAAAAAAAGCCATGTCAACTATGTTGTTATGGATAGTGATTGGGAAGGCATTTGCGCCAAAACATTAGAAGAAATTGGACTGGTTGAGTCATATGTGAAAAATCAATTTTTAGGATTCTCAATTCCTTATACAAAGGATGGAAAAGACCGTCAATACTTTACAGATTTTATTGCACGAGTTAGAAGCAGTGATGGCAGTGTAAAAAACTTAATGATTGAAATTAGCGGAATGAGCAAAGACAAAGCCGAGAAGAAATGGTTTGTAGAGAACCGCTGGATACCTGCCGTAAATGCTTTAAAGGAAAAATACGAGTATTCGGAATGGCATTTTATTGAAGTAGCTAACGATATACGAAATATTAAAAATCAATTAATCGAAAAAATACAGAGTCTATAATGGCAAAAAACATAGAATCAATCAAACATAAAACCGATAAGCGCGCTCATATTCCAAGTAAGGAAGAAGCCGGCTATGAAGATGCTAACGCCAAAGTGCAAGACGGGAAAAAGGTATTAGAACTAACCAAAAACCCAGTGGTGCACCGCGGGCAAGACCCTGAGTTATTTTGGTTAAATAAATACGGCAATGACGACCGAGATGACTTGTTACGTGTGGACATACGAAGCCTTTACCGACACGAACACATAGCACCCGAAACGCTGATAAAAAACCTGTATAAAGTTACCGAAACCCCAAACAGCCAAATAGGCTTGTTCAGTGTGAACGAACTCTTTGGCAATGCCTTGGAAAAAGACGAAATAGAAAAAGTTAGTGAATACTACCATCACCAAGATGGCTGGACAAATAGACTGATACAAGGCGATAGCCATTTGGTAATGGCAAGTTTACTAGAGCGTGAAGGGATGGCAGGGCAAGTGCAAACCATTTATTTTGACCCCCCCTATGGAATTAAATACGGTGGCAACTGGCAAATTAAATTAAATAATCGTGATGTAAAAGATGGAGACGATGAAGCATTAACTGGTGAGCCAGAGCAAATAAAGGCTTTTAGGGACACCTGGGAATTAGGGATTCACTCCTATCTAAGTTATTTGCGTGACCGTTTATTAATAGCAAAAGAGTTAATGAGTGATAGCGGTTCTTGTTTTGTGCAAATTAGTGATGAAAATTTACATTTAGTTAGAAATTTAATGGATGAGGTTTTTGGAAGCGAAAACTTTGTTTGTGTTATTCAATTTCGAACCGCTAGTACTAAACCTGGTACATTGTTATCTGGTGTTTGTGATTTTATTGTTTGGTATGCAAAAGATAAAACTAAAATAAAATATAGAGAATTATATAAACCTAAAGAGAATATTGCTGATTATGAACGATACATTTATGGAGAAGAAATTATAAGTGTGGGGGCAGCAAAGAAGAAAGGCTTAACAATATTACCGGAAAATGTCTTTTCCCTTTTTCATATGCCTGCAAGCTCAATGCAATCCAAATTTGAATTTGAATTTAAGGGGAAAAAGTTAAACCCGAAATTTGGATGGAGAGTTAGTGAAAATTCCTTGAATACCCTAAAAGACAAAAATCGATTAATGCTTATGGGGGATTCATTAAAGTATGTTAAAAAATTATCCGATTTTCCATATGAAAGACTTAATTCTACTTGGCTCGATTTGTGGGCTGAACAAAACAAAGAATATGTTGTACAAACGTCCGTTAGTGTAATCGAGAGATGTATATTAATGACAACAGACCCGGGAGATTTAGTTTTAGACCCAACCTGTGGTAGTGGCACAACAGCTTTTGTTGCAGAGCAATGGGGCAGACGATGGATAACTATTGATACCAGTAGAATTGCATTAAACATTGCCAAGCAAAGGTTAATGACGGCTGTGTTTCCTTATTACAATTTGTATGATGAACAAGGTGGCGATATTCGCCAAGGGTTTAAATACAAAACCGTTCCGCACATTACGCTGAAAAGTTTAGCAAATGATGAACCGCCTGCCACCGAAACACTATACGACCAACCCGAACCAGACAATAAAAAACTTCGTGTAAGCGGTCCTTTTACTGTAGAAACTTTGCAGAACTATGAACCAATTAGTCCCGCAGAGCTAGATGATGAAGTAAGGGTAAATGAAGAAGAAGGGGCTTTTGAAGAAGTAATAAAACAACATTTAGTAAGTGCTGGAGTTAAGAACGGCAGAAAAAATGAAATGGTAATTTTTGGTAGCGTAGAGCTATTAAGCCATTCGTATTTACACGCAGAAGGTTTTTATATGATTGAAGCAGGCGAAAAGAAAGCCTATTTCCATATTGGCCCAAAGTTTGGAACCGTAAGCAAAACGGCGGTAAACGAAGCTATAAAAGAATGCCAAGCACGAGGAGATGCAAGTTGGTTAATAATTCTTGGCTTCAGTTTTGAGAGCGATATTGAAGGTAGTACGCAAACAATGAGCATGGGTAAATTTGAAGTTACAAAATGCCGCATTCACGATGATTTATTGCAGGAAGGGTTAAAGAAGAAACCTACAAAATCCGCAGCAAGCTTTGTAACTATTGGCGAACCTGATATTGATATAGTTAGAAAAGGTCAAGAAGTGACAGTTGAAATAAAAGGCTTAGATATTTATGACCCAATTAAAGATGAAGTAAAAGCACGTAACATTTCAGACATTGCTTATTGGATGGTGGACGAAGACTATGATGGGAGTAATTTTGTAGTAAGGCAAGTTTTCTTCTGTGGTGGAGATAAAGATGAGTTTACTAAATGGAAAAAGGGCCTAAGCAGCTTAGCTAAAGACGGTACGAAAAGGAAAGTGGAAAAGACGTTAAAAATTGAAATTGACGATGAAGCTTTCGACCGTTTATATGGTCATATCTCACATCCAATTGAAGTGAAAAAGAAAGGACAAAAAATTGCCGTAAGAATTATTAGTCAGTTTGGTGAAGAATGTACAAAAGTTTTATTAACTGAGTAAATAAGCGAAATCTAACGTGATAACTTATGAATGAGTGTTTTAAAAATGCTAATAACTCACCCAGTTCCTAGTATTTAAAGAGCATATCATTTGAATCAAGTGTGGGATATGCGGGGTGTTTATTTCCTAAATTGTTGGTGAAGTCACTCTGGTCTTCGATAAATATCTAGTTGTTTGGAACGTAATTTTTAACTTAATGGTGATTGAACTATGCAGGAACTGGAGTCGTTAAAAGACATCTTTAAAGATAGAATATTCAAGATTCCTGACTATCAGCGTGGTTATGCATGGACCGCTGAACAATTAATTGCATTTTGGGAAGACGTTGTAAGTTTGCCCGTTAATAGAAGTCATTACACGGGGATGCTGTCTCTTAAAAAAGTCGAGCATAATATTTGGCGTAATTGGAACAATGAAAAGTGGTTGATAGAGGACCGAGGATACAAGCCCTATCATGTGGTCGATGGGCAACAACGACTAACTACATTCGTGATATTCGTTCAATCAATATGCGAATTAATAAAGAATCTACCTGAAAACATTAAGAGGCCTGATGAGGAAGTTTATTTAGGTTCTTTTAGTTTAAAGTATATAAAAGAAGAATATATTGTTATTCAGAAACCGCCTCAGTTCATTATAAATACCCATAAATTTAGTTATGAGGTTGATAACCCTAGTTTCAAATTTCTAAGACATAAAATCTTCAACGAACCAGATAGTGGAAGCATTCAAGAAACTTTCTACACCCTAAATCTTGAAAATGCAAAACGCTTTTTTGGTGAAAATCTATTACGCTTTTTCAATACTAAAGGATTGAGTGAAGTTGAAGTTTTGTTTAAAAAAGTTACACAAAATTTAATGTTTAACCTGTATGAAATAACTGATGATTTTGATGTCTTTGTAGCTTTCGAGACGATGAATAATAGAGGAAAGCAATTATCGAAATTAGAGTTATTGAAAAATAGATTGATATATTTAACGACGCTATATGATGAAAATCAACTTCAAGCTGATGATAGATTTGCATTGAGAGAAAGTATTAATGATGCATGGAAAGAAATTTATTATGAGTTAGGGAGAAATAAACAAAACCCCCTTAATGATGATGATTTTTTGATTGCTCATTGGATTATTTATTTTCAATACTCTCGTGAGAAAGGTGATGATTACATCAAATTCTTATTGAATAAAAAATTTATTCCCCAAAATGTTTATGCTAAAACTGAAATAAGTTTAGCTTCGATTCAGAATTTTGAAGAGATAAGAGATGACTCTATAGAATTAGAAGAACACGATGACCCTATCCGTGCGGAAGCAAGCATTACATCTTCAGTCTTATCTCCCAAAGAGATTGAACATTATGTAAATAGTCTTAAATCTACTGCCGTTCATTGGTTCAATACTCACAACCCAATCAATAATGACATGTTGACCGAAGAAGAAAGTCTATGGATAGACAGGTTAAACAGAATAGGTATGTCCTATTTTAGGCCGCTTGTAACAGTTGCCTTATTTGCAAGTCATATTGAAACATCTTCCCGAATCAATTTATTTAAGGCTATAGAACGATATATATTTATAGCCTTTAGGATGGGAAGAGCGTTATCAAGTTATGGTAACAGTGAGTTTTATCGAGCTGCTAAACAGCTTGCGAATAACGAACTTAGTGTTGCACAGTTAATTGCCCAAATTAACCAACGAATGAACTGGTCATTTGAATTTAAAACAGATTCCAATGAGGGCTATTTTAGATACGAACATTTTAAAAATCACATTTCTAAGAAATTCCCAGATGATGGTGGTTTTTATAATTGGAATGGTTTGGGGTATTTTCTTTATGAATATGAAATGGAAAAGGTTAGAGAGCGTGGAAGTGCAAAAATTGACTGGATGCTTTTTGTAAAGGGTGAGCGAGATAGGGTTTCAATTGAACACATTTATCCTCAAACCCCTGACAATAAAAGCTGGAAACTTGCATTTAATGATTTTAATGATGATAGGCTAAAGTACTTTAATGGGACATTAGGTAACCTTCTGCCCTTATCTCAGAGTATTAACTCTAGCCTGCAAAATGACTCCTTTGTTGATAAGAAAAATCCAAAGTTTAATGAGCGTGGTGAAAAAGTGAGAGAGGGTTATAGCAATGGGTCTCATTCTGAAATTGAGGTTTCAGTTTACGAAAATTGGAACCCAGAAAACATAAAAGATAGAGGTTTAAAATTATTGAAGTTTATGGAAAGACGTTGGGAATTAAAGTTTGAGAATGAGCATGCAATGTTGGATTTATTATTTTTAAATTAATTTAGAGCAATCTCTAACATTGACGTGTAAACGTAATATTTAGAAAGTGCATTGTGATTCACTCGCGATTAACAATAAAACTCAAATGGGAAAGTTAAGAATTATGGATAAAAAAACAGAGAGGGTTGTCTTTCCGCAGTTAGGAAATTGGGTTGTGGAGATGGCAAATCAGTCTGAGCGTTTATCCATCCGCAACTCGGCTGACATGATAAAGCAGGGGCTATCCTTGCTTGAAGTAATTCCAGATGAGCATAGTTGGCATTTTATTTCTGACGTGACAATGGAAAATATATTGTCTAATTCAAGGCAAACTAAATCAAGCGCTCATGAGTTGAACAGAGTTTATTGGGGCGATGTTATAAGCAATTGGCAAGCTTATTCATTGACTACATACTGGCGAGGGGTTGAATTGATTCAGCCCGCAATAAGAACTCTAAATCTTAAAGAGCTTATTGCCGCAGCGGTGTTGGCGCGTGCATTATTAGAACTTTCAGCCAATTTTTTAAATAACTCAAGAGTATTAAAAAAATTTATAGAAGATATCCCAGATTTAAAAACTAATAATGTAGCAAGTCAGAAATTTGAATATTTCATAAATAAAGCACTATGGGGTACTAAATCGATAGATAAACATAATCCTTTGTTCCAAGTTAGTGCTGTTGACGCGATTAGGACGCTCTCTGATTTCCCGCAAGCCGAAGAACTATTACCAACATATAAATATCTTTGCGAAGTAGCGCATCCTAACTTTGCGGGGAATGCCAGATTTTGGTCGCACATTGAAGATATTAATGAGGATGGTAGTGAGAATAGAGTTATCTCTAGATTTTCTAATACAGAGTCAGCTAAAGAGCTTATTGAAAATACGCTTTGGGCGCTTGCTTGGGGAAGTGTTGCAATGGAGAATTCTTTTAAGATGTCTTTTTCTGCTTTAGATGTGCTGGTAAAAAAGTTAGATTAATAAATCCTTAACCTAGTACGTTGAATTAACTATGCTTTGAGTAAAGGAAATATTTCGGAGCAACTACTAGGTAAAATCGAGCAAATCCACCCAATTTAAGTGGAGTTCTTTTTTAAAGATATTAGGGGTGGCGTTAGTTTTATTGGGGTAACTTTAGGGGTAACTCTATTAAATATAAATGATAGAACCTTATAAATAAAGGTTTATGTAAAGTTGTTCGGGGGCCTCTTTCACCACCACTTTCAGGGACTTTGAAGTCCAACGAAGTACACGAAACCCGCTTAATTGCGGGTTTTTTGTTTCCATTAAATTTAAAAAAGCTAAATAAAAAATATATGTCCGGGTGATAAGTGTGGAAAAGTATTAATATAAACATTGGCGTCAACTACAATTGAAATTGCAATTCTTATAGCGACATAACCCCCTTTGAAACTCACCCAAATACAAACCACTGCTGAAGACCACCGCATTGCTAAGCTTGCGGCCTTTGCCATTGCGTTACATATGGTTGAGGCGGTTATTCCATCACCCTTACCCGGCGTTAAACCGGGCGTGGCGAATATTGTGACCTTATATGTGTTGTATCAATATGGATTTGCTACAGCGGCGTGGGTAAGTATTTTGCGGGTATTTGCCAGCAGCTTGTTGCTTGGGCAGTTTTTAACGCCCACTTTTGTGCTGAGCTTAAGTGGTGCGGTGCTGAGTTTAGCGGCG
>CANNLO010000146.1 GCA_947505055.1 Methylococcaceae bacterium
GTACAGAGCCCTCTTCGACTACCCATTGACCATCATTGGCAAAAAAACGCTCTCGCAATTGTCGTGTACAGGCTACAGATTGAGGGTCAAAGTCAAAAGAATGTACTTCAGCACCTAAGCGACGCGCAGCCAAACTGAACAGTCCACTGCCCGACCCCATATCGAGGAATGTCTTACCAGACAGTGACTCCATGTTAAGCATACGTTTTAATGAATCCTCTGCCATGCCAATACGATCTTCATTTAACTCATTCAAAAAAAGCGCCCAATTGGCGCCAAATTCGAATCGTTCCCCACTACTTACTTCGTTCGCATGTTCCACTATTTTTTTCTCTTAGAATGAAAAGTATTACCCATTGTTAGAATGTATTTATAAACACTCATGTGACTAAATATAAGCCTAAAAACCGCTTTTGTTCGAATGTTTAGTCTGGCATTTTTTATACAAAAATTAAAATTTTTAATTGCACTTTCGTAGTCATAATGAATATAGCTATATTTCCCACTTTCATATGCCGTAATGCAATCGAATGCATTTCTTTCATCTTTTGAAAACAAATGGATGAAATTTGATACGGCGCACTTCCATGGCAATGTCATGTCTCTATTTGAAATTCCTTGCTGATGTATCATATAGAAACCTAATACTCTATTGATATATAAAAAACCCTCAGAAATTTCAGCAATTTTCAACCAAGTATTGTAGTCCTCACTCGCTATCATTTCCGGATTTTCATCAATACCACCAACTTGATTAAGAAGTCTTTTTCGGATAACAACAGATGAGTTAGCAAGCAAATTCCCATTAACTAGCAAATCCATAAGCGCGGGACTTTGCATTTGTCTACTTTCAAGTATTTTCTTTTCCCGAAAAAATGACTTGCGCTCTCTTTCGATTAACAAATCATGATAAATTATATCAACTTCTGGGCGAATACAGTCAAAACAAACTTGAAGCTTATCAGTCGTCCACCAGTCATCAGAATCTAAAAATGCAACCCATTCACCCTTTGCTGCTTGTATTCCTGCATTTCTTGACGCGGCGATAACACCATTATTATGAATTTTTAAATACGTAATACGCGGGTCCGTATAGTCTGCCATCACCTCATCTGTGTTATCGGTCGAATGGTTGTCGATAACAATAGCTTCCCAATTTATAAAGGTTTGTTCGAGCACTGATTGCAGAGCACGGCTTAAATATCTTGCGTGGTTATAAGTGGGAATCACCACGGAAACTAATGGGGTCAGTCTGTTATTCATGTAACGTGGCTTTGTTTTTGAGTGAATGTTAATTGGCAAAATCGTAATAACCTATCAATTTCCGCTACGTTGTCTAGGCCTTTGTAACCAATACCCAACGAGTTTAAATGGTTGGTACTATAAGTTAGGGTAGGATGCTGCTCATCTACTCCACCTTTTTTGTGCTGTAACTCTGGCTCAAAGCCTAAAACTGTGGTGCAACGTTGTTGAATTAACTGCGCCATTGCTTTCACCGATTGTGACACGCCTGATCCCACATTAAAGACGTCAGCTTGCTTAAGTTCACTATGACCAATTACAATGCGCTCAGTCACTTGGCAAACTTCAGTCAAACTAATAAAATCTCGTTGTTGCAGCCCACTGGTTTGCATAACTAATTTATGCGTTTCTACTGCCTGCTTACATAAATCATTTACCAGTAGCATCCAGCAATTCACATCCTTGTGCATCGGAGCACCAAAGGCATTAGATAGACGTAACACGATGCCCTGAAGCTTCCCAAGATTGCCCGCACTTAGCACTGCACCCTCACCGGCAAGATGAGAGGTAGCATAAGGATGGATACTACTCAGGCAAGTTTCTTCAGTAATGATACCGACTAGCGGATTAGCATAAACATGTGCGGTGGATAGGTAAATAAACTTTCTTACACTCGCTCGGCTTGCTGCGGCCACCAAACGCGCTGTTGCAAAACCGTTAAAGGCTAAAGCAGCTACTGGATCAGCAGCACAATCTTGCGCATTCATACCCGCAGCATGAATAATTACATCAACAGCATCACATTTGCACTCAAGTGCTTTCTCATCATCCCACGAGATTTGCGCTACTTCTGCCAGCGGCAACCAATCCGGGCAGCTAATTGAATGACGTGTGCCCAGTATGATCTGATGCCCAGCTTCAGCTAAATGTTTAGCAATACGCCCACCAACAAAACCAAAACCACCCGTAATAAGTATACGCATAGTAATCTTATGCTAAGTTAAACTGCCCACGGTGCACCTTTAGACCAAAGTGACTCCAACAATTCATGGTCGCGTTTAGTATCCATGCAATGCCAAAAACCATCATGACGGTAGGCCATCAACTCCCCCGCTTGAGTAGCTTGCTCCAAAGGCTCACGTTCCAGCAGCGTACTATCACCGGCAATTAAGTCAAAAAATGCCGGCTCAAATACAAAATAACCACCATTAATCCAGCCATCATGCATCTGCGGTTTTTCTTGAAAGCTCACCACATGCGGACCATCCATTTCAAGCTCGCCAAAGCGGGCTGCTGGACGAACCGCAGATACCGTAACCATTTTGCCGTGGCTACGATGGAATGCTAACAATGCATCTAAGTCAATATCAGCAACGCCATCGCCGTAGGTCAACATACATGTCTCATTGCCAATGAACGATTGCATGCGCTTAACACGACCGCCCGTCATAGAAGAGTCGCCGGTATTCACCAAGGTGACTTTCCAGTCAACTGGGTCAATTTGATGTGACGTTACACTTCCAGAAGTAAGATCTACAGTAAAGTCGGCATTTAACGCACGGTAATTAAGAAAATATTCTTTAATTACTTCTGCCTTATAACCCAAGGCCACATAAAAATCTTTATGCCCAAAGCGCGCATAAGTTTGCATAATATGCCAAAGAATGGGCTTACCGCCCACTGGCACCATTGGCTTAGGAATCACATCTGTGTATTCAGCCAACCGTGTACCAAAACCACCAGCCAATAGAATTACTTTCATTAATTAATTCCAATCATAATTGATATCCGTTAGTAGTAGGCGCTCTACTTCATTTGGATCATGAGCAATGCTAGCAATGTTAAGTACCAAGCTTTGCTGTGCATTTAATCCTTGAAAACCAAACCAGATGCCTGGTGGCACGGTGATGCGTGCGTAGCGATTTTCACCAATCTCCTCAACCCGAAATTCTTCGGCGCCATTAGCATTAAGGGAACGAAATACAAATCGTACTTGCCCCACTGGTACCACTACATTCATCGTCATCTGTGTATGACGCTTCCAAGCCTTGATTGCACCGGCAGACACCCAAGAAAAATAAGCCTCTCCAAAACCTGTATAACCAGCATCAGTTTGCTTCATAGCATGCAACACATCGCCGCCAGCTATTTCAATCTGTCGCAATGGCGTTATCAAAATATCGGCAAGCTTCATTGCGCCCAAGCCAAGCCGTTTTGTTTGGCAATTGCTGTATATGCAGCAATCTGCGCATTAGTGGTTGTGGTAATTTTTGCTGGCTGTTGGTAATAAGCTCGATACCATTCCGCTGTCATACGTACAGTATCTTCAAAACCCATAACCGCATGCCACTGTAAATAGTGAAGGGACTTATCACAGTTGAGTTTAAGTAAGCCTGACTCGTAAGGACCCGCTACCGATGCCGACACATCCTGCCAGCGCACTTGTTCCCAATGTAAAGCCATCTGCTGAACCAGCTCTAAAACACTATGATTTTGTTGGGCTTGTGGTCCAAAATTGAAGGGTTCACCATGCAATTCAGGTCGCCGAGACAAAGCAATCGCCAAACTTAAATAGCCACTCAAGGGCTCTAGTACATGTTGCCAAGGGCGAGTTGAATGCGGATTACGCAGCTCCACCAAATTGTCAGTTGACCATGCCTTAACACAATCAGGTACGATACGATCTGCCGCCCAGTCTCCGCCACCGATCACATTGCCTGCTCGCGCTGAAGCAATACGAATTTTACTACTTGCTTTGGGAAAATAAGATTTTATATGTGAGCGTATTGCTAACTCAGCAGCGCCTTTTGATGCGCTGTAAGGATCTGGACCACCCATTGCATCAGTTTCACGGTAGCCCCAGACCCATTCAACATTATCATAACATTTGTCGCTGGTGATAATCACTGCGGCACATGGTTTTTTTAATTTTCGCAATGCATCAAGCACATGAATAGTTCCAATTACATTAGTTTGCCATGTTTCTAATGGATCATCATAAGATCGTCGCACTAACGCCTGCGCAGCTAGATGAAAAACAAAATCTGGTTGAGTTGCAACAACAACTTTTTCTAAAGCCAAAGAATTCCTGATATCAATACGAAAATCTGCTATATCCTCTGACAAATGTGCCGCAAAAAAATGTGAGGGTTCCGTTGGCGGGTCAAGTGAAACACCAACTACTTTAGCCCCCAATAGCTTCAACCATGCGGTTAGCCAAGAACCTTTAAAGCCAGTATGGCCTGTAATAAGAACAGTTTTATTTAGAAATCCGCAAAAGCATGAAGTGTTCTCAGCATTCATTTTAATGCTAACCCTTCTTCAGAAGAAATGTGAATCCAGAAGCAAACTGATTAGGAAAACGTCGAACAAGAAAATTCCTAAACGAATGGAACAAATTAAAACGGGACAAGAATGGAATTGCTTGAAAATGGTAGCTTAAATCAAGAACGAGTGAGAAATTATGCTTTGAAAGGATATCCAACGAATCGTAATATTCATAAAACCTTATATGAGGAAAGGACCAACGACTTTCATCTTTAAAGAAATGAAATGTATCAATATCGTTAGTTAATAAAAATTTTAACCGCCCCATTAAAGGGAAATGATTTGGGACATGAAGCAGCAGTAGGCCGTCTTTCTTAAGGACACGGCTAATTTCAGACAATGCATGCAAAGGGCTAATTAGGTGCTCAAATACATCCTTACAAACTACCAGATCGAAGCTATCTGCAACTCCAGGTAGTGAGCAAGTATTAAGGTCGGCGACGATGGATACTGCCTTATAACCTCTTTGAATAGCGCGATCAGTGAACCCCTGCTGGCCATCAACCCCATAAACATCTTTGCATCCTGCCAATATTAGAGGTTTTAGAAACAATCCAGTCCCACATCCGACATCTAATACCTTAGCATCCTTTACTTCAATTTGACATAATACATCTCTGAGTACAGGTGTAAAATAATTATTTTCTTCCGAGAGTTGATCTATTTCTTCAAAATACTTAGCTGCAAAATGCACATTTTTATCATTTGTCATAATCGAGAGATATCATAATTCATTTTTAATTATCAAAGAGTATTGCTTCGTCATATTTAAAGCCATAAATTTCCTTTCAAACATGAGACGTCCATTTAGGCCAAGATTCGACGCTAGGAATGAATCACCTAAAATTCTTTTTATTGCATTAGAAAATTCCACTGGATCATCTTTGGAACAAACATATCCCGCATTGCTATTTCCAAGCACTTCCGGCATACCCCCTACATCAGTTGTCACCACTGGTACACTAAATGCCATAGCTTCAATAATTGTAAGACCAAAAGACTCATATTCCTGTGATGGCACAACTAGCACACTAGCTCCAGCAATTAATTCAGCTGTTTTTGTCGTAAAATCTCCTAGTTGCACATTATCCTCAAGCTTTAACCTAACAATCTCATCAGCAACAAGTTTTTTTTCACTGAGCTTTCCATGTCCGAAAATATTCAACTTAATTTCTGGGAAATCCTTTACAACTTCAACAAAGGCTTGAAGAAGAAATCCATGTCCCTTCCTAGCTTCATAGGTTGCAAGCATCAAGCAATATTTAGGTTGTTTTTTTAGATTAATTTTCAACAAGGGGACTGGGTCCTCGATGCCGTTATGAATATATAAAGATTTCTTACAAGCTCTAAAAGCAAATCTTTCGTTCAATGAATCAATACAGTTCTTAGAAACACTAATGATTCTAGACGAGGATCTCAAAACCATTGCATCAATACAATTCTCAAAAAACCTATAGCGCAAAGGAGGTTCTGTTGTTGAATTATGAAAGTTCATAACTGCCAAGGTTCTTTTTCCAGCCAACCGCCAAGCAATTATTGCAGAACGTCCCAACAAGCTAGCAGGATAGCCTCCATTAACTACCATTAATCGCTCATAATCACTCCGTCTAAAAAATATTAATAGCGAAAAAACATACCACGGGAAAAGTATTGGATATTGCAAAAGTTGTGGCGCTAGTCCAAAAAATGCCCTAACTGGTAAATATAAAAATCCCTTTATATCCTGATGGCCTCGAGCAATTGAACTAGAAAATAGACGATAATATTTTTTAATATTTAATGGCCGTTTAGTTTTTTGAATAATTGTCTCAAGCCCAGGATGCGACCCATTGCAAACTAATGTAAGCTCATCTCTTGCGTCTGGCCAGGTATTGATTAGATTTATTAGAAAAGTGTCTAATCCACCTTTGTAATAATTTTCCGTGAAAAAACAAATTTTCATTTCTTAAAAACTTTACGCAAATCGGGCAAGATTGATTCAATCTGTGCTTTTGTCCATAACGTCAGCGTCATTCGTGGATGTGGCGGCAAGCAGTCTTCAATTTCCCATAAAAAATCACGAGGGAAATTAAATGGGTATAAAAGAAGGTTTAGAGATCTCCAATCACCCGTAACAATATCTAAATTTACATGCCGGTCATTTGTTATGCAATTTGTAGTTAATAAGTATTTAATATTTGACGATGCAAATTGCTCTAACGATAAATAGATATCGTGATTCGAAAGATGAAAAAATACTGCCCGACACAACCAAACATCAGAAGTTGGAAAATCATCACTCGTTATATCAAATTTAGTAAAGCTAATCCTTTTATTTGCAAATTTGCTTTTATTAGCCATGACAATACCACTTACAATATCCCCTCCAAGATAATTAAACTTTGCGTTTTCTAGAAGATGTTGCATCCAATGCATGTCGCCACAAGGGGCATCAAAAACTGATTTGATGCCTAAGTTCTCAAACATAACAGGCATTTTATTTCTTATATTTGCAGTTTGTTCGAGAGTCGACCCTGGGCCTGATAAGCTTTCGCCAGATCCCCAATAATTTCGACTCCATATGCTGGTAAAAACATTTTCTTTTGAAGCTAATTTAAATAAAAATTTTTCATGAAACACTCGATTCAGCTTGTATTTCATTCCAAGCAATAGATTTTGTAAATATTTTAAATAAAATATCATGCTTTTATACTTTTCCATTAAACCTCTCATTGATCGTTATTATATATAAATTTATCGTAAAAGAGCATTAATTTCATTCCAAAATATTTCAGCAGATAACCTGTTCTCAGATTCGGGTGACGTTAAATAATTATATTTATATAATTCATAATCCTTTTGGCTTAGATGCTGAATGCATATTTGGCTTCCATCAGTTATACCATCAACGTTGTAGATTTTTGAGTTTAGATACAAAGCCAGACATTCTGTTTCCCGAACAATCGTATTTTTATAGATGCGCACCATTTCATCAGTATAAATAAAAATAACTGGCTTTATGTTAAGAACAGCATAGCTAAGCGCGGTACTTTGATGGGTTATTACAAAATCTGCATTTTTAATTAATTCTGCAGTTAGCATTCTATAACATTCTCGTTGCTCGAATACATCATTACCGTAAGCAGCCTTGGGATGTACTGCTACTACAATCTTGATGTCATGATTTTTTTCCAATAAAGTGAAGAATCTGTTTAGAGAGCTGAAATAAACTTCTGAATCTAACACGGGCAATCCACTTATTTTCAGATCTGATTGAAATGGTAAATTAATATCTAAGAATACTGCGTATTTACCCTTAACATATCTTACATCTGAAAATTTAACCCTTGCGTAATGATCAAAATCACACAAGTTAAATGAAATTATTTTTTTAGCATGCTGATCGAATGAATTTAAAACTTTTCCTGCAGCGAATACCAAATCAAAGCGATTAACGATTTTTAATTTTCTAAGTAGGGCCCCTAGCTTTAAATCGATAAAATTTTTAAATGATCTTATTGGATTACAAAAGATGAAGTTTACTATTCTCTGCAGTTTTGTTTCACGAACACTAGTTGGCATAGCACCCCAACTAAGGAAAACCATTTTGCAATTATATTTACTCAAAAGTCTAAAAGGCTTACTAAATCTTGCACTGTATGAAAGTAGCATTACATATACTGCGCCAGTATTTTCAGGATTTTTTAACATATCCTCGAATTCACGGTAGTTTTTAACTTGGCGCAAATATTCCGTATTTAATGCCCCATTCTCTTCATGCGACTCTCGAACTAAAGAAACTATATCCCAATATTCAATGGTTGCGCCTTTTTCAATGCAATAATCTATATACCAGTCTCTTGAGACCTTATCTGTCAGTTTAATAAATGATATGTAGATTAACTTGTTATTTTTCGCACTCTTCATTTTTTACTTTTTTAATATTGAAGGCAAACTTGCAGTTCTATCAACTTAGCTTTATTTCATGTTAAAGAGAGAACCCATCATCAATTAAAAGATTTTGCCCAGTCATAAAACTGGACTCATCAGACAACAAAAATATTAACGCTCCCAATAAATCTTCGGCATCTAACATACCCTTTGAGGCACAGTGTTTCTTATAAGAGGTAAGAAAGTCAGTCGACTGACCAGCTAATATACCCCCAGGACTTAGGCAATTCACTCGAATTCCTGTGCCTTTGAAGTACTGTGCAAAATAACGCGTAAGGTGCTCAATAGCAGCCTTGATTGCAGCGTACTCAACCGGCATTGTCATAGGGGTGCCGTCATAAATCTGGAAACGTGGTGCTATTGAACCGTAAATAGACGACATATTTATGATGTTGCCATAACCCTGCTTCTTGAATGCTAAACAAAATTGCTGGGCCACAAGAAATTAGCCCCCAAGATGCATATTAACGTTGTCACAAAAATCAGCGTAAGTCACGTCCTCCAGCTTTTTTCCATAATTCTTATTACGTGGGTAAGCATTGTTTACCAATGCATCGATATGTCCATATCTCTGCTTTAAGTCAGAAATCAAAGCTATGACTGACTCTTTACTCGTAATGTCTAAATGAGCAGCATGAGCATTACCAGTACAATCTTGCACAAGTAGTTCTGCTGCTTCTAAGTTGATGTCTGCCACAATAGCAATGCCACCTCTATCAGAGACACCTCGCACGAAAGACTGGCCAATCGAACCAGCACCACCCGTGATAACGATTACTTTATTTTTTAATGAGTTTGATTGCATGTTAATTTTCTTTGATAGATTTCATTACTTTCGCAGGATTACCAACTGCTACCGTAAACGCTGGAATGTTTTTAGTAACGACTGATCCTGCTCCAATAACTGCATTTTCACCTATAGTAACTCCTGGCAAAATAATTACCGCAGCACCTACCCAACAGCCCTTTTTCAAGATAATTGAATCATTCTCAGTTGGATCTGGATAGCCTTGATCATATCATAGTTTGGCTAGTATCAGAAAACTTATGATTGTTTGTATAAAAATGAACACCTGGCCCAATTGACACTTTATTTTCAATGATAATGCCACCACCGCCATCCGTTGGATCTGCAAAAAGAAATGTGCCAGGTCTAATCACCACATTATCTCCAATAGATATCTTAGAGCATGCTTCTGCATATGCACCTGGCCTAAATTCGGCACCCTCACCGAAATACTTGAATTTCCTAATGCATAAGCTCTCCATGGTTGATTTAAAGTATAAACGCCAATGAGTTAGCAATATATCTGGGCCAATACGATCTGCATTATTCCAAAACTTAATACGCGAGAATATTTCTGGAAGGCTTAACATTTTGGGTAACCTGCTTGCTTACTCAATATACTAAAGGTAGTCATCGCTTATTCACTTTTATATTTAAAAGACATTCAGCAATCTGAAAATCGAGCAATGTATCTATATCTATAGCTCGCTCAGTGGGAACATGTACAGCTTTTACTCGACCTTCAAAGGCCGAATTATGGGTCATCACAAACTCGGGGTTGGCTACATAACAGACCGTTGCCATATCGTAAACTACCGGCGCATCTTGGCGACGTGCTATGGTTGACTGAGGTGGATTGACCAGCCTTACTGAGCCGTCTGCATTAATTTTTACCATATTAAAGTACGGACTACGATGCGCATCTGTGACGGTTATAACCATGTCAGCATCGCCTTTTTCGTACTCGTCAAGACAATTTTCAATATCTATCGGCAATCGTAACGGTGCTGTGGTAGGCACTGACACCATTACTTCTGGCAATGCGCCCGTCGATTCCCTTATGTAATTGAGTGCGTGCCGCCAAGCTGACCATTAGTAAGTTTTTCAAATGTACTTTTATTAAGTGGTCATGGCCTTCAATTAATGTATGTGTTGATACCAAATACTTGTTAACCAAAATATCTTTTGCCATTGCGCCATAATTGATTCCTGATTTGGTATAGCTTAAAACTTCATTCAACTTCAGCACTGAAACTTCAGAACCTATTTGCTTAACATCATCAGAAGTAAGATATCTAGAGAATGGAAGTTTATTTTGATTATTTTTCCAAAGTCTTTCCGATGTTTTCTTGCAATTTCTGCAGTCTCTTGTAAATTTTCCTTTTTCAGTCCAATCACCACCTATAATCTGACACTCTTCATGCTGGATACTATCGCAGTACATTGGAATTACTTCTACACCCCTAAGTTGAAAAGCCATACTTAACGATCGGTCTAAAGCGTAACACTGTGCAAGATACACAAAAGAAGGTCCCATCAAAATGCGAAGTTTCTTAGGTGTAATATTTTTTTTCATTGACATAATGGACTTCCCCCGATTTAGTAGACAGTTGATAATGTCTGAAATCACTAAAAGGAAGTTAAATGAGAGGCATCAGATATACCGACGAGTTTAAGGCAGAAGCGCTTAAACAAATTACAGAACGTGGTCATAGCGCAGTTGAAGTCGCCA
>CANNLO010000147.1 GCA_947505055.1 Methylococcaceae bacterium
CCAGCCGAGTTTGCCAAGCCAGAACATTATTCCCGTAAACAAGTTCGTAGCATGGGCCGAATCGCTTTAATGGCAACTCGTGCAACGGAACTGGCACTGATTGACGCCGGATTGCTAAATGATCCGTGTCTTAAAAGTGGTCAGATGGGGATTGCTTATGGGAGTTCTTCGGGCAGTCCTGATGCTATCGCTGATTTTGGTCATATGTTGATTAATTATACAACCGACGGTTTGAATGCAACTTCCTATATCAGAATGATGGGCCATACCACGCCGGTTAATATCGGGTTGTTCTTTGGTATTAACGGCCGCATTTATACGACTTCTAGCGCCTGTACCTCGGGCAGTCAAGGCATAGGCTATGCTTATGAGGCCATTAAATTCGGTCAACAAAAGCTGATGGTCGCAGGTGGTGCAGAAGAATTGTCGGCTTCTCAGGCGGCAGTATTTGATACTCTTTTCGCAACCAGTTTGCGCAATGACACTCCCGATAAAAGTCCGCGACCATTTGATCAGAATCGGGATGGTCTGGTGATTGGCGAAGGAGCTGGTACCTTGATACTTGAAGAGTTGCAGCATGCTTTGGCGCGAAATGCCACTATTCATGCCGAAGTGGCTGGTTTTGGGACCAATTCCGACGGCGTACATGTCACCCAACCCAATAGTAGCAGCATGCAGCAGGCGATGCGACTGGCTCTGCAGACGGCAAAGCTGGATGTATCTGCCATTGGTTATGTCAGTGCGCATGGTACGGCCACAGGCCACGGTGACATTGCTGAAAGCCATGCAACCGCTGCATTGTTTGGTGCCAAGACGCCAATTAGTGCATTAAAAAGTTTTACAGGGCACACCCTTGGCGCTTGCGGAGCACTTGAAGCCTGGGTTGCGATCAATATGATGAATGAAGGCTGGTTTCATGCTACAGCCAATCTTGACAGCATTGACCCTGAATGTGCCGAGCTGGATTACATTAAAGAAGAGGTTCGTAAACTGGATTGCGATTATGTGATGAGCAATAATTTTGCTTTTGGCGGTATCAATACGTCTTTGATTTTTAAGCGTTGGAAGCAATAGACTTGAAAAGCAAAGAGGGTGAGCTGGCAATAAATTCACATTTAACAAAAAAGATATTTATATCGCTCACCAAACAATGTGTTGGTTCTAAGCACAACTCCAACTTGTAATTAATCAGTATTTTGTCTTGTCCCGACCTGCCCAGTATTCTGTCGCCAACAGTTGCGCTTGCTCTTGCGTGTCAACTTTGCCTAATAATTTAAGTGCGATTGCAGTCGTGCCAAGGATAGAGGCGGTTGCAAAATCGTCTTCTGTTTTCCCTTGCCAGATTAGTGCAAGTTGTTGCGGATCAAGCAACTCCGGTTTAACATGACGATGCCTGAATAAAGCAGGCCAGTTTTCGTCGGATAATTCACCGTTATGCACGCTTTGCACCAGACATTCCATATCGGGATTGCGTTCGGTTTCGCCACCTTCGCCTTTTAGAACTGCCATGTGTGGCTGCTTGACCAAAGCCGCAGCTTGCTGGTGGACAGGTCGATAGCCGGGATGAAAGATGCCCTGAATGCTGAAGTCCGCATTGAAGGGGTTTAATAAACGCACGAGTGTATGAACCGGGGAACGCAAACCCAGTATCGGGCGTAGTTCTATAATTTCGTGTAGCTTGGGACAAAAATGTTCCAACGATAAATAGCTGAAATGCTGTTGTGCAAGTTGCTGTCTGGCTTCTGAAATTGACGTTGCGGATTTAAGCCCCAAATATTCCAGCATATTTTCTGTGTACAACCGTCCCTCGGAATGGCCGCTAGCGCCATGCATAAAAACAGTGATGCTGTTTTCTGCCAGTAATAAAGCCGACAGTAAGAACCAGGGTAAATGTCGACGTTTACCCGCGTAAGAGGACCAGTCTAAATCGACTTTAGAGGAAGTATCAAGTCGCTTGAACGACTCGCGCGCTGCCAGTGCAAAACCGGCCAATTCTTCGGGCGTTTCTTCCTTGACGCGCATCAACATTAAAAAAGCACCTAACTGAACTGGCAGTACCTGATCAGATAAAATCATGTACATTGCCTGATAGGCTTCATCCTGAGTTAAAGGTCTTGAGCCTTTTTTGCCTTTGCCCAATATACGGACAAATTCTGCGAACGGATGTTCCGCGTGTGGGGTTTGTTGGTGATGAGTCGATGTCATAAGGTAAATTTAATATAATGGTCGACTAACAAAGCGACAAACACAATGGTTAGATAAAACAGCGAATAAAAGAACGTTCTCATCGCGGTTTTATCGTCCTTTCTACACATCATTAGAATTGCGAAATAAATAAAACCAAAGCCTAAAGGTACAACGGCGGCTAAATAGATCAGGCCGCTCATACCGGTTAAATAAGGCAATAACGTGACAATCAGTAATAAAAATGAATAAAGTAAAATTTGCAGGCGGGTGAATTCTACTCCGTGGGTAACTGGTAACATTGGAATGCCGACTTTGGCAAATTCCTTGCGTTTGGCGATAGATAGCGGCCAGAAATGTGGCGGCGTCCAAACAAAGATAATTAAAAACAACAACAAGGAGTAGGGATGTACTTCACCTGTCATTGCGCACCATCCCAGTAATGGTGGTGTTGCTCCAAATGCACCGGCAATAACGATATTTTGCGGGGTCATCCGTTTAAGATAAACCGTATAAATAATCGCGTAACCCAATCCGGATAAAAAAGTAAGAATTGCGGTTAGGGTGTTCACCAGTGTAAACAGTATCGCCATGGAAATGGCAGCCAGCAGCAAGGCAAACATTAAGACATTATTAGCGCTTAATTCGCCTTTGGGTAAAGGACGATTTTTGTTGCGCTCCATCTGCGCATCGGCTTCGCGATCAATAAAATGATTAATCGCGGCGGCTGAAGCGGCGGCGAGAGCAATGCCTATACTACTGTAAATAAAGAGGTCAACTGGAGGCAGTCCTGGAACGGCCAATAACATGCCTGCAATCGCAGTAAAAACGATCAGGGCGACTACTTTGGGTTTGCATAATTCAAGATAACTTTTCCAGGAAGGGCGGCGTAATTCGCTAGTCATTATTTAATAGATTCCAGTAGCTAATTTCGGGTGCAGCTCCCATATTAAGTGGAAGTAGCGGTTAAGAGGCTTTTATTCAGTTCTATCGCGAGGAACTTGGCGGCATCAGTTAGGCGACAGAATACGACAAACGATTTTTTTAATTAGATTAATGATCATCTAGATGATGCCCAAATATAAGAATTTGTGTTGAATTATATGTTTAACATCCATAATACACGATGAGTTCAGACGAAACAAAAATGAAAGTTTATTAAATACTCCCATATTTGCGTTATAGGCTTTAATAACCCATGCAGGGTTGAGCTAATGAGTATGTATCACTTGAGAAATATGTTTTTAAATGGACGGCAATGAGTATTCAGAGTGCTGTTTTTGTTGACTGTAAGGCCAAGGCTGTAAGGCAAATTAAATCTAGGTTGCAGTCTTATCACATAAGCCGAATAATCAAAGTCCAAAATACGCTAATTTTCGTATTAAAATAATTGAATTCAAACGCTGATTAATATTGAGTTTCAAGGTCAATCCATGCCTTTCGCTGAGCTGGTATTTTTTGCAAATACGGTGCGGCAAACATCAACGGGATTGAGCTTCAGAAACCCCGATACGAAATAGGCTGTGCAAGCCTTATGAAATGTACTTTAATCAATTTCTGTATCTGCATTAATCGAATCGAAGTTTGCCATCTTAAGCCTGGACAGATAAGATCATCGTTAGGGATGTTATTTGCTAAATCATCTTACTTTAAATTTTTAAATCGCTTAATATCAGCTGTTTTTGTCATTCACCTTATTTACCCAAACTTGTTAACAGGATAACTTATGAAAACTCGCGCCGCAGTGGCATGGAAAGCAAACTCGCCCTTGGTTATTGAAGAAATCGATCTACAGGGACCTCAGCCGGGGGAAGTCCTGGTTAGAATGGTTGCTACCGGTGTTTGCCATACCGATATGTTCACGCTGTCCGGCGATGATCCTGAAGGTATTTTTCCAACTATTCTTGGTCATGAAGGTGGCGGTATCGTTGAAGAAGTGGGTGCAGGTGTGACTACCTTACAGGTTGGCGATCACGTTATTCCGCTGTATACGCCTGAATGTGGCGTATGCAAATTCTGTCTTTCGGGTAAAACCAACCTATGCCAAGCGATTAGGGCGACTCAAGGCAAGGGGCTTATGCCTGACGGAACCACCCGCTTTTCCAAAAATGGCACTCCCATTTTTCATTATATGGGCACTTCCACCTTTTCTGAATACACGGTGGTCCCAGAAATAGCTCTGGCCAAAATCAATAAAGCCGCACCTTTAGAAAAGGTTTGTCTGCTAGGTTGCGGTATTACGACAGGTATTGGCGCGGTATTAAATACCGCCAAAGTAGAGCCAGGCTCAACAGTTGCCATCTTCGGACTGGGCGGCATCGGCCTGTCTTGTGTGCAGGGCGCAGTGATGGCAAAAGCTGGACGAATCATTGTTGTTGATATTAATGAAGATAAATTTGAAATGGCCAAAATGCTGGGGGCTACCGATTTTATCAACCCCAAAAAATACGATGCACCAATTCAAGATGTTATTGTTGATTTAACAGAAGGCGGCGTTGATTATTCGTTCGAATGCATTGGCAATGTCAATTTAATGAGACAAGCCCTGGAATGCTGTCATAAAGGCTGGGGCGAATCGGTTATTATCGGTGTGGCGGGTGCAGGTCAAGAGATTTCAACCAGGCCCTTTCAATTGGTCACAGGACGGGTCTGGAGAGGCTCTGCCTTTGGCGGCGTAAAAGGTAGAACAGAACTGCCCGGCTATGTTGAAAGATATATGGCGGGGGAAATCAAAATTGATGAAATGATCACTTTCACCATGCCGCTGGAAGAAATTAATACCGCCTTTGATTATATGCATGAAGGTAAAAGCATACGATCTGTCGTCATATTTTAGGATTTATACATAATGAACATTGTTAACATTGAATTAATAAAAAAAGCCAAGTGTTTTGGTGGATGGGTGGAATACTATACTCACTTATCGGTATCGACCCAAACTCCGATGACCTTTTCAATTTTCGTTCCTGAAAGCGCTGCAGCAAAAGCCAATAAACCGGCTATGATCTGGCTTTCAGGTCTGACCTGTACCGAAGAAAACTTTATCACTAAAGCCGGAGTATTTCCTTGGGCCAGTGAGCACGGCATTACTGTCATCTGCCCAGATACCTCGCCCCGAGGAACTGATTTGCCGGGCGAACATGACAGCTACGACTTTGGTTCGGGCGCCGGTTTTTATCTGAATGCAACAGAGAAACCTTGGTCAGAAAACTACAGCATGTCTGATTATGTGGTTAATGAAATCACCGAAATTCTGTATTCCAATTTTTCAATCGCACGTGATTGCCTGGCTATTTCCGGTCATTCCATGGGCGGGCATGGCGCATTAATCATGGCTTTGAAAAATAGAGATAAGTTCAAATCGGTTTCTGCCTTTTCACCTATCATCAATCCAATGAACTGCCCCTGGGGCCAGAAGGCTTTTTCTCTGTATCTGGGAGAAAATCAAATGGATTGGGAGCAGTACGATAGTCTTATGCTCGTTGATAAAGCGGCGTCAATTCCGCCTATGTTGATAGATCAGGGTTTAGCTGATGATTTTCTTGAAGTCCAGTTAAAAACTGATGTTTTTGCCAAAAAAATCAACGACAAGGGGTTCACCGACAGCTGCACGATTCGGATGCAGGACGGCTATGATCACAGCTATTTTTTCATCGCCAGTTTCATTAAAGATCATATCGACTTTCACGCCGCCCAAATTTGTCGTGACTGATTTTTAAGCGGCATTCATTTGAAGTTCAGTCGGGTAAGCCGGAATATGGCTTTTTCGAGCGAAAGCGAGAACAAGTGATTCCACGAACTATTGCCGGAATTGCCAACATTCGCTACGTTTGGGTGGCCTTATTCCGACCTATCCGGATCTTAATGCGCTTATTCAACTAGTTTAAAATAAACATATTTTTTTATGAGTAGAATTACAGCATCTTTACCTGTTTTTCGGGGAATGGGAATTGATGCTGCATCGCGAGAGCTGTTGCACTGATGTGTTGCAACTAAAAAAAGCGCAATCATAGATTCGGAACTGGCTGTGAGGTTATAACGTTCACACCTCCCTATTTGACAGCGCAAATTTGATGTCCAAGGTTCTCAAAAAAAAATTGTCACAATCATTCAATAAACACAATATAATGTGTTAAAATAACCAATCACTCACTATATATAGTATTTTATTATATTGTTCTTTGGTGCAATTATTTCGATAAATTTAAAAGCTAATTCAACAGCTATTAATCTTCCCATAAGTTTTTGCATGCTTTACCTTTCTGATACTAAAGAAACTAAGGCTGGTTCAGACGGGAACTTATGGGACGATTAATACTTGATATAAATGTTGAGAGTGTGCTGAATTTGAAAATCGTTCTCAGAACATAAAAATTTGTACATCAGCTTATTAATTCACTTGGGATAAATGCTCAATAATTTTTTAATCGACAAGCAAATTTTCAAAATTTCTGCGATTGGTAGGTTTTAGGTCAGTACTGTCTGAGTTTTGATGAAGACATTGTATCTTAATGAACACAATGCCGATTGATTACACGGTATATAGGCAAAAATACGTCCACTCTAGAAAGTTACAATCGTACTGAACACATTGAGGTAAACTTAAACTACGGTAAATACCGATTAAGGCAAAAATATGACACATAAAATAAACAAGAAAATTATCAGCTACAAAGTCCTGACCAAGGACGATCTTGAACCAGTTAAGCAAGAGCTGGTTGAGCCCTCGCTGGAAAGCATGAACGAAAACCTTACGCGCCCGGAAGTTCTGCTCGGCTCTACTTATAAAATTAAAACCCCACAGTCTGAGCATGCGTTGTACATTACCATCAATGATATGATTCTTAACGAAGGCACGGTCCACCAAGAACGTAGGCCTTATGAAATCTTTATCAATTCAAAAAATATGGAGCATTTTCAGTGGGTGTTGGCCTTGACCCGATTGATTTCGGCAGTATTTCGCAAAGGTGGAGACGCTTGTTTTCTGGTTGAAGAAATGAAAGCAGTATTCGATCCGCATGGTGGTTATTTCAAAAAAGGGGGTGTTTTTATGCCGTCGCTGGTTGCTGAAATTGGTTACGCAATCGAATCGCACTTAAAACATATCGGCATGATTAAGCCCGTAGCGATGACCGATCATCAAAAAAAGTTTCTTGATGGAAAACGCCGAGAATTTGAAACGCAACATGGCGAATCGGAAGGACAATCCTTTCCGGAAAAAGCGGTATTGTGCAACAAATGCAGCACCAAAGCCATGGTATTGATGGATGGTTGCATGACCTGTTTGAATTGTGGTGAGAGTAAATGTGGGTAATAAAGCCAAATTAATGATGGGAGTTACTAATGTGGGGTATTAATAATTTCTCTATAGATCATCGGACAGACTCCTGGTTTTTTGTACGTTCGCACTTTTACAAAAATATTAATTTTTTTAAATGCGGAATTAAATAGAAGCATTTTTAAGAAGCGCTTTATCTGGCATTGACTATAACGTAATGAAAAGTGGAATAATGACAAGTATTAATGGGCTAAAATAACAATTAACAGGCTGATTAATTATTGGCTCACACTGAAAAGCCATTCTCTCCGCATTTGCGAATGGCATTATACTCAAAAGATCACACTCATAAAATAAAAGCAGAGAGTTGCCTTATGCTAAATAAGATGAAAAGTTCCGGACAGGTGACTATCAAAATGCGTTTTACGATAATTTTGAGCACATTGGTCATCGGGTTTACGTTGTTTGGTTTCGCAACATTCAAGGCTATGAATACCTTGAGTGTTAATGGGCCCATTTATCAGCGTATCGTCCAGGGTAAAGACATAATTGCCGATGTCCTGCCGCCTCCAGAATATATCATCGAATCCTATCTGGTTGCACTGCAATTAACTCAGACCAACGATCCCGCTGAAATCAGTACGCTAATATCGCGTTTTCAAGTTTTAAAATCGGAATATGAGTCCCGCCATCAATATTGGACAGAGCAACCTTTGGAGCAAGAGCTTCAGAGTTCTTTACTTGAACGCTCTTACCGTCCGGCCCAAACCTTTTACAATGAAGCCAGTCAGCGGTTTCTGCCAAGTATTCAGTCTGGCAATCATGATAGTTCTCAGGTAAGTCTCTTGGTAATGCGCCATGCCTATGAAGAGCATCGTGCTGTTATAGATGATGTCGTGAAAGTTACAACTGCTCACAACCAGGAAGTTGAGACGCAAACCCACACTACTATATTTTGGTACAAAGTCATCTTGGCTTGTATCTTTTTCTTCAGCGTTGCACTTGCCGTCATATTAACCATAGTGATCAGTCGTGGTATTTTACGTTCACTGAAAACTATCCAGCAGGTTGCAGGAGCCATTGCAGAGGGCGATTTGAACTCCAGAATTGACATTGATCAACGAGATGAAATCGGTGATCTTTTACGTTCAATGAAAACCATGCAGGACGTTATTAACGGTTTTGTCTCTGGCCTGGAAATTATGTCGAAAAAGCACGCTGAAGGTTGGATCAAAGAGCAGTTGGACGTTTCAAAATACGCCGGTATCTTTGGCACTATAGCTCATGATGTTAATGAATTGATTCAATCTCGAATCACTATTAATAGAAGATTAATTTCTATCATTACTGAATATGCCAAAGGTGACTTTTCTATTGACATGGATGTTCTGCCAGGTGAAACCATTGATATTACTGAAGCCATGAGCAGTGTTAAAAAGTCTTTTCTTGATGTTAACAATGAAATAAAAATGCTCGCAGAAGCGGGCGCTAAAGGTGATTTTTCAAAGCGTAGTGATATAGATAGATTTGAGTTTATGTTCAAGCAAATTCTATGTAATTTCAATAACTTGATGGAAACTTGCGATATTAGCTTTCACGATGTATTACGTGTTGCTAACGCTATGGCTCAAGGCGATCTGACCCAAACCATCACTAAAGACTATCTCGGCTTGTTTGGCCGAACTAAGGATGGTATCAATGGTACCGTTGAAAACCTCAAAGGCCTGGTTGGTGAAATTAAGGAAGCAACTGATACCATTAGTACTGCCGCAAAGGAAATTGCTGCTGGCAACAATGATTTATCTCATCGTACTGAAGAGCAAGCGGCCAGTTTGGAAGAAACTGCAGCGAGCATGGAAGAGCTAACCTCTACTGTGCAGCTCAATGCCGCAAACGCCAAACAAGCAAACCAACTTGCGGTAGATGCTTCCGAAATAGCCGGCAAAGGTGTCGATGTTGTCGGGCAAGTGGTTCGAACCATGGATGATATTAACGATTCTTCGCGCCGGATCGGTGACATTATTTCGGTGATTGACGATATCGCGTTTCAAACCAATATCCTTGCCCTTAACGCCGCAGTTGAAGCAGCCCGTGCCGGAGAGCAAGGCAGAGGTTTTGCCGTAGTGGCTGTAGAAGTTCGCAATCTTGCACAACGAGCCGCTATGGCAGCCGGAGAAATAAAACATTTGATTGATGACTCAGTTACCAAAGTTTCAGAGGGTAGTCAATTGGTAGCAAAAGCAGGTCAAACCATGGAAGAGATAGTTAATTCCATTCATGGAGTTACTGCAATGATGAATGAAATCAGTGATGCTTCAGCAGAACAAACAGCTGGTATCCAACAAGTCAATCAAGCTATAGGTCAGATGGATGATGTGACTCAGCAAAATGCCGCACTGGTTGAGCAAGCCGCTGCCGCAGCAGAATCACTGGAAGAGCAAGCTCAAAAATTATCTGGGACAATGTCGCAATTCAAAGTGGTTAGTCACTCTAATAATGCGCCTAGTGATATATTTAAAAGTAAGCCTATCGATGCTTTTCATCGAGCTTCACCACAAAAAAAGACAGCCGCTACGCCTAAATTTATTGAACAATCCTCCAGTGACGAATGGGAAGAGTTCTAACAAGGTCGACTGTGCAAAGTACATAAATTCAATATTTAAATCAAACATATGCGCAGCGCAGGATAGTTGGAACGCTATCTCACGTTGTGTAAGTTTAATTTTGACTAGTAATATGTTTTATGAAGGTCATGCTGGGTCATTAGGAGTTAGTAAATCATCTCAGTTCACTGCCATAAATTGGCCAGTCGAGAACCGCCTCTTGATGATAGCATCCCGTTATTACGAATAGCACGTGTAATCCAGTTTATATCGATATAAACTGCTCTCATGTGAAAAATCCATGGAGTTTAAAAATGAAAACGTCAAAGTTAATCCTAATCGTTACAATGCTGATACCAATTTCAGCTAACGCTGGTCTCAATGCTTTTATAAATGGCCAGAAGCTTCATGACAAGTCAACCGCCTATAAAAGCGGTGATATAGACAATGCGGAGCTCTATGATGCCGGCGCTTATCTTTATTATGTTATGGGGGTTGTTGACGCAACTATGGGGGCTGGCATATTTTGCCCACAAAATATCACTTCAGATCAAGTTGCAAATGTTGTTTCTAAATACTTAAATGAACATCAAGAATTATGGAGTAAAAGTGCCGAGTCACTTGTTAAGGCTGCACTCATGAACGAATGGCCTTGCCCGAAGTAATATAAAAAACAAGTTTGGTTTGGGCACCAATTTAAACGCTCAATATTTAAATCTACTTTGTCTGATTATATAAATCTTGGCAACAGGAAATTAGATTGGCCATTGCCAAACGAATACTTGTGGTCAGGATAGCTTGCGTGGTGATCTGGGGAATAGAGGCTACGAAAGGCAAAAAAGCTGAAGTCTTGCGTAAATTTTTAAAAAAGTTAAGCGGCAGGCTTTCTTATATCTTGTGTAAATGTCAATC
>CANNLO010000148.1 GCA_947505055.1 Methylococcaceae bacterium
CACCTAACTCGCCAATTAGGTTATTTGTTCTTATAATCTGTCTTTCTTTTAACTCGTTAAGAATTCTAGGGTATAAGTCTATAACTTCCTGATTACTTAGTTTTTTAATATCCATAATTGTTTACACAAATGCTTTTTTGAAGTAATTTTTCATAATAGTAATTTCTGCAGGGCTTATTGTTTTCCCAGATACTTTTTGAATAACCGTAGGCAGTACATTATATAAATCGCTTAATGCATTTGGATCGCCAGTTACTAATTCATAAAAGCTTTTCCCATCAATTTTTCTAATTTTAGCATTGCTATGTTTTGCTGTTTTTGTTTTGCTGTTTTTGTTTTGTTGTCTGATGGAGTAAATGCTACATCATATATTTGAGGTTTTTTTCGTTTAGGCTGTGGGATTGTTTCTACATAGTACGCTGTATAGCCATGATACCTAGATGCTATCGGCATGATCAGACTTTCTAAGTCGTCATAAACTGTTACTTTGTTTGATCCTTTGACAGTGTTATATTTGTTTTTAATTTCAGCTATGATTTTACTTGTCTGGCATAGAAGATCCGCGCTCTTTCCAATACCTAAATCTTGCCATCCATTGACATGACCTAATACACTTTGGTGAAATGTCCCGAATGCATTGCTTAGTGTTTTTTGAGCCTTACGTGATTTTTCATTAATTTCCCATGTATTTACTGTGACGATATTAAATCCAGCCATTTCGAACATTATTGAAAAAGGATCAATTACATTTTTGTTAAACTGATTTGTAGCCTTGCTGATTCCTGCAGTTGCGGTGTTAATAATCTTACTTACTTCATGTTCCAAGTCTGCATCAGAGATCCACGTTAAATAAGCCATTATTCCTCCATTTTTTTATTAAAAACTACAACAGCTTAATAATAGTTCATTAAAACGATTGACAATAAATCACTCAGCAAATAAAGTAACCAAAACAACAACATTACACATGGTTATTTATGAAAGACTTTTATTCTGTATCTGAAGTTGCCGATCTGCTTGGTACTACAAAGGAAACTTTGCGGCGTTGGGATAAGTCCGGAAAACTCACCCCATTAAGGCATCCTATTAATAATTATCGCGTGTACAGAGCTAGCGATTTAGCTCAGTTCGAGAACATAAGTTTTTTATTTAGGGATCCCATTCAGGAGCAAGATGAAGCTCCATTGAAGCAATATAAATCTGTCGAGTTATTTGCAGGTGCGGGAGGGTTGGCTATTGGTTTGGAGAAAGCAGGGCTTTCAAATGTATTACTTTCAGAAATCGATAAAAATGCTTGTGCTACGTTAAGAAAAAATAGGCCTGAGTGGAATGTCATTGAGGGTGATGTCGCTAATATTGATTTCACTTCATTTAAAGACAAAGTCGATGTTTTAACGGGTGGCTTCCCATGCCAGGCATTTTCATTTGCAGGGAAGAGGCTCGGCTTTGAAGATGCAAGAGGTACATTATTTTTTGAATTTGCACGAGCAGTCAAAGAAATTCAGCCTTTAATTTGTGTTGGTGAAAATGTTAGAGGCTTATTCCAACATGAGAACGGTAAGACAATCGAGGGTATGGTTTCTGTTCTTGATGAGCTAGGTTACGAGATTATTCCGCCTAGAGTGTTAAAAGCCATTTTTTATAATGTTCCCCAAAAACGGGAGCGTGTTTTCATTGTCGGATTAAGAAAAGATGCAGGTCTTAATTTTGATTGGCCTTTGGAACGTAAAGAAATTCTAACGATTAGAGATGTTCTTAAGAAAGGTAAGCTTTACGACTCAGATGTACCTAATTCGTTAGGTCAAGCCTATCCAAAGAGTAAGCGTGAAATTATGGAATTGATACCTCAAGGTGGATACTGGAGAGATTTGCCAGTAGAACTGCAAAAATCTTATATGAAAGGCTCATTCCATCTAAGTGGTGGTAAAACTGGCATGGCTAGACGCATTTCTTGGGATGAACCTTGTTTAACTCTTACTTGTGCGCCAGCTCAAAAACAGACGGAAAGATGCCACCCAGAGGAAACACGACCTTTCACAGTTAGGGAATATGCTCGAATTCAAACCTTCCCCGATAGCTGGGAATTTGCTGGTGCATTAACATCTCAGTATGCCCAGATTGGCAATGCAGTACCAGTTAATCTTGCTGAAGCTATGGGTAAAGCAATTGTGCGCACTTTAAATAATTATTATTCCGATAGTAAAAGCTCTAGCTTTCCACTTTTTGATGAGCCTGCGGAAATAGCTTACGCGTAGTTTGTATACGTGATTTCTGAAATATACTTATGGCAGATAGCAGGCCTCAACTCACTCTTGAACATCTTCAATTTATCAAGGACGGCGTTGCCTTTATTCAAAAGGAAGAGCCCTCTGTTTATGAAGAGGCTAGCCAAGTTCCTTATGATCGACTTTTTGCGATTTTATGTGATGATTTTGGATGGAGCTATCTATATGAGTGTTCGCTGAAAGAAACAGCAGTTTTTTATTTTGCTGCTTTGGGGCTTATTCCAATTATCCAAGAACATTTAAGTCAGGGTGTGGAGATCAACAAAGCTATTATGGATGTGGCATCGCAAGCCGAAAAGCACACGAATGATATTTTTGAAGAGGCTTTTGCAGGTTGTAGTGAAAAGCCCACAATTGAAGAACTTAGAGCCGTTAGGTTTGGTCTTGGCAACATGTTCGAGTTTTCAGATTTATTCGCATTAACTTACTCGTTACTGGGACATATGTCTGCCTTACGCAAATTTGGTCGAGATATGAGTCAACTTGTTGAGGATGTCCGCAATGGCATAGATGAGTCGTTTTTTCATGCCGTTCGTATTGACCCTACAGTTTTGGCTTGCGCCCCCTTTGTTAAACGTATGAGTATGGCTCGCTTGCAAGATGATAGTGAGTTTTTTTCTCTTTTAGGCAATGCACTAAAAGTTAAATGGAAAAAGCCAAAAGTTGATCTTGATCCTTTGCGAGTCATATTGCATGGGCTAAACGATAGTGGTCAGCTTGATACGCTGTCCGAAAAAGATGCAGATACACTTTTAATAAAGAATCTACAGGTTTACTCAGATGATGGTGAAGATCCTGCGCGCAGCCTTTATCGCTTCATTCAGCGTTGGAAGCATAATAAATAGACATCAAAACTTAATTTGGTGTCGTCGTCACATCATTTCATAAAGCATAAATTTCTGATCTGTTACGGAAAGCAATCGCATGTCCGTCTTAGATTCGGAGTTTGTGTATGTCAAAAAATAGCAGTGATTCAATCAAGTCTTTATCAGAAATCCAAGGATCAGGGACTGACACGCCCGCACGCGCAGCGGCGGACGGATCAGACCCTGAACTTGGATTAGATACGGCGCCTAGTAACACAGTATCTAATAAATACAATAATACAAACTATTACCAGCCTTTAAGATGGGGCATTGATAGTCTGTACGTCTCTTTTGCTGGGGAGTTACATCTTGATCAAGAAGCCAATTTAGAAAAGTTCAAGAAACTAGCACAAGCTGACTTATTGGCAGAGCAAGCTCTTTCTCAAATAAAACTCAATGATCATCTATTCGAGGTCAAAGATAAGGGTACAGGTATGTTCCCTTTTACCATTGAAGATAACTGCTTTCGCATTAACCTGTCCCGTCGGCGTGCTAAGTCTATGCCAATGGCTTATATCAAGATTTCTAGTGAGTACCTAACGCATAAACCCGTGTTAGAAATAATCGCTGATTTAAGCTTAGTTTTAAGTGAGTTAGGTGTAATCGAGTTTCAGCCAAAAGTAAGCCGTATCGATTTGTTTGTGGATTTTGCATCTACTGAGAATATGGAATCATGGCATCGTGAAGCATGGGTCACACGCTCCGAGAAAATCAATCAATATGCGGTTAAAGGCGAATTCTCAGGGTGGTCAATTGGGATGGGTAGCGGTATGGCTGCACGTCTTTACAATAAGCTATTAGAGATTGCGACTAGCAATAAAGGCTATTTAGTGCCTTTGTGGAATGAAGCTGGCTGGGATGGTAAAACCCCAATTTGGCGTTTAGAGTTTGAAATTAAGCGCGATATTCTCTCGCAGTTTGATGTGCAAGCTTTGAATACCACTTTAGCCAATTTGAATGGCTTATGGAGTTATGCGGCAACTGAATGGTTAAAACTCACCATACCAAGTGAAGGTGATAGCAACCGCTCACGCTGGCCTATTCATCCATTATGGGCTTACTTGTCATCGGTGGACTTTGAAACATCTGGCGGGGCGTTATCACGAGAGTTTAGCCCACAACGCATTCCCTCTGATCGTCGTTTGTTTGACTTTGGGTTTAGCGTGATTTCATCTTTTATGGCACGTGAAGGCGTGACGGATTTGTATGTAGGGGTCGAAGCCTTTTATCGTGAGTTATATCACTATTTAAACAATAGGGCGATGAACTCAGGGGCGAGCTTTGATGATTATGTGAATGAGCGTATTGCCGTGAAAGCCAAGCGTTTTAATTCAATCCTGAATAAACAATTAGCTATTGATGAGGCGCTTGATAGTGAAGCTTATCGCAAGGCTTCGGACGGTGAGTAATGGAAAGCTTGAATCTTTATGAAGCTGCTAATTTTCTTAAACTGCACCCTGAAGAGCTTCGACGTCGTGCCAAAGCTGGAAAAATCCCTGCCGCTAAAATTGGTAAGTGTTGGGTGTTTCTTGCGGATGACCTTGTCGAACTTGTACGTTCGAAGTATGCTAGTCGAGTGCAAGCGTTGGATAAGCGGCTGGGAAAGGAATTTAACCTATGTCACTTGTTAAACGAGGAAAATACTGGTGGATTGACGTTATCGCCCCTAACGGGGAACGAATACGAAAAACTGCTGGGACTGAAGACCGCGCCCTTGCGCAAGAGTATCACGACCATCAAAAAGTAGAGCTTTGGAAAATCAGTCGATTAGGGCTTAAACCCAAATATCTATGGAATGATGCTGTTGTGAGATGGCTGAAAGAACAAAGTCATAAAGCAACTTTAAGCACAGATATTATTCATCTGCGCTGGATGGATAAGTTTCTTAAAGACAAAACTCTGGATGCTATTAGTCGTGATCTGATTGATAAGATGACGGATGCTAAGCGTGATGAGGGTGTAAGTAATGCTACGGTAAACCGTGTGTTAGAAGTATTGCGTGCAATTTTACGTAAATGTGTGAATGAATGGGAATGGTTAGATCGAGCACCTTTTATCAAGATGCTGAGAGAGCCGACCCGTCGCATTCGGTTTTTAACACATAACGAAGCACAAAGACTGATAGCCATATTACCTGCGCATTTAGCTGATATGGCGGCATTTAGTCTCGCTACTGGTTTAAGGCGAGCGAATGTCACCGGATTGGAATGGTCACAAATAGATTTGGTAAGAAGAGTCGCATGGATTCACCCTGATCAAGCGAAGGCGAGAAAAGCAATTGCAGTACCACTCAATGCAGAAGCGATTCTTTTAATTCGCAACCAAATTGGTAAGCATGAGCTGTATGTGTTCAGTTACAACGGGCGACATATTACGCAAGTGAGTACCAAAGCTTGGTATAAGGGCTTGGCAGCAGTAGGGATCGAAGATTTTCGGTGGCACGATTTGCGTCACACTTGGGCAAGCTGGCATGTACAAAATGGTACGCCATTATTTGCTTTGCAGGAGTTGGGAGGATGGGAAAGCCCCGAGATGGTCCGCCGTTACGCGCACTTCTCAGCGGAACACTTAACTCCTTATGCAGACAAGCTGTGTGCATTGCGTGACGTGAACGTGTCATACCACGACACAATTATGGCACAAGGCCAGAAATGACAAAGGGCTAGCCTAAGCTAACCCCTTGTTTTATTACTGGTATTTGGTGCGCCCGGAGCGATTCGAACGCCCTACCCCTTGGTTCGTAGTTAGGTACGATATACTTACAAGGCATTTCATGTAACTTCAAATAATTAATATTAATCAATAATATCATTAAGTTAAATGATATAATCATTTCGGTTAATTTCAATTTACTTCATAAAATAGCATGCAAAAGTGTCACCATAAGTGTCACCAGCGTTAGGGTTGCTAATGGCAAAGTTATCAGACAGGCAGATTCAATCAGCCAAGACTAAAGATAAAGATTTGTTTCTCAGCGATGGTGGTGGGTTGTATTTGCGTATTCGCAACTCTGGTGCAAAGGTTTGGCTTTACCGATACAAAGTTGCTAATACTACGCGCTGGTATGAGATAGGCACATATCCAGACTTGGCTTTGGTAAACGCCAGACAAAAATCAGCTAATTTGACGGCAGGGCGACGAAAAGGTATTGATCCTGTTGAGAAACAAAAGGCTGAAGAGGTTCATCGTGCGGCTGAGGAACTAAAAGCGCAGTCACAACTTACCATTAGAAAATTGATGGCTCGATGGGAGGTTCATGAACTCAGCACACGTAAGGATAAAGGATCTGAGGTAAAAAGAAGCTTTGAAAAAGATGTACTTCCAGCAATTGGTGATGTTGATGTAAATAAAATCACGAGGGCTATGATTGTTAAGATACTTGATACCGTAGTTTTACGTGGAGCACCCATTATTGCGCGCAATATGTTGGGAGATATTCGTCAAATGTTTAATTTTGCGATACAACGTGAGTTAGTAGAGCATGATCCAACTAGCCACTTAAAGCGGGATGATTTTGGTAAGAAGCTGGAACGAGATCGTGTTTTAAGTGATGATGAACTTAAAGTATTACCCATTAAATTGGCTACTGCAGGAATTGCTAAACAAAGTGAAGCTTCGATTTGGATATTGCTTTCAACCTGTTGCCGTGTAGGTGAGATTTCTCAAGCCAAGTGGTGTGATGTCGATTTGCTTAAAGGCATCTGGCGCATCCCCCCCGAGAATTCTAAAAATGCAAAGTCACATACTGTATATCTTTCAAAATTTGCCATTGAAAAATTTAATGAATTGCTAAAATTGGCTGAGAGTAGTCCTTGGGTTTTACCAGCTAGCCATAAACAGGGCCATGTTTGCACTAAGTCACTAGCTAAACAAATTGGGGATAGGCAACGTGGTGAAAAACCACCTATGGCCTGTCGTAGTAAAAATATCAATGCCCTTGAGTTGGAGGGGGGCAAATGGACTCCCCACGATCTTAGGCGCACGGGTGCCACAATAATGGGGGTGCTAGGTGTAAGGCCGGATGTGATTGAAAAATGCCTTAACCACGTAGAGCAAAATAGAATGGTACGTACCTATCAACGCCAGAAGCTTGAAGTTGAGCAACAAGCCGCGTGGAAACTGTTAGGAGACCATTTGGATTCGTTGAAAAGTGAAGTTGAACAATTGAAAGAATCGGATACTCCATATGGCTAGAGCACCTCAAGCACCTATATCACCTCCACTAACAAAAGCACAGATTGCGAAATACAAGACTATCATTCAAGATCAGATTGATCTTTATGAAAAGATTAGGGTCGACTATAAACTAGATATTAATGGCTTAGATCCTGAAAGCAGGCTGGTTATAGGGTCACTTGACGTTAATCCCCTGAGTGGTGAAACTGAACCATTAGATGAATCAAAGGCGAGATTTTATATTGAAAGATGCCGTGATGTATTGACTGATGAAAAGGTCGAGCCTGAAATTGTTAGTAAAGTAATTGAATGGGCTCATGCAGGATCGCCAAAGTCTCGTGGCCCAAAAAATGTAAAAAAATGTGATTTATCAATAGCGACTCTTATAGTTGGCCTTATGTTGCAGGATGGCATTGGTAAGTCTGTAGCCGTTCAATTTGCTTCAGATCAGCTTGGTGTTTCTGAAGCCAGCTTATGGCCATATATATCAAACTTTATGGACTCTATTAATTACGAGAATTAGCGGAGTGAATGTAAGTATCTAAAAGAACAAAGTCATGACTTCATTGTTTTTTCGGAGTATGTCATGACATTTCATTCACTATCAACCAGCGAACCATTCGCCAAATTCGACCGCATTTGCAGAGAGAAAGAGCGCCGCAATATTACTGGCGTTTCCTCTGTTCAGTGGTGGCGTAACGAGCGCTCTGGCACCGTTCCCCGCCGTATATCTATAGGCATTAGATCAGTTGGCTGGCGCATGTCAGAACTGCAGGCTTGGGTTCGAGGTGAGTGGTCTGCTCCCAAAGCATCAGTAGCAGGAGAGCAATCATGCTAACTCCCGACGTTCCAATGGCCGAGTCATTTCTCCACATTTTAGATCCTGAAGGCGAATTTACTTTTCAGGTATTTCCAGAAGCTAAAACCAGTACAGCCAGACCAAGAGTATTGCACGGCACCCTTGCAAAGCATGCAGACGCATTGATTGAGTCAAACAAGCAAGGTGCGGGTGTTTTCGTTATGGTAAACAAAGGCGATGGAATTATCCATGAAGGCGTCAAGAGCTGCCGTACCGCTGCAAATGTTGTTTCAGTACGCGCTGTTTTCGTTGACTTAGATGGCGCTCCATTAGGCCCAGTGCTTGATTTTGGCTTACTACCAACAATGGTTGTGAGTAGCAGTCCTGACCGTTGGCATGCCTATTGGCTTATTTCAGATTGCCCTCTTGAAACCTTTGGCCCAACACAACAGCGACTTGCTGCGATGTTCAATGGAGATCCATCTGTAAGTGATCTACCACGTGTCATGCGATTACCGGGGTTTTATCACCTTAAAGGTGAGCCATTCATGTCAAAAATTGATTACGTCAAGGAGTAATTATGCCAATCGTTTACAAAATAAATGAAATAACGGATATGTTGGTTGCTGCTAATCAGCCAGACATAACGTACCCACAGTATCAATTAAATCATATTGATTCTGCAAGTATGTTGTACACATCACCGGAACCACAGAAGGTTTGTGGTGATGGTGAGAGGACTGCACACCTTACCAAACTTGCTGGCAAGTGGATTGCTGAGGGTCGTGAGTTCAATGAGGTGATAATGCTGGCTCAAGGCTGGAATGCAAACAATACGCCGCCACTAGATACTGCAAAAGTAAGCAGTACGTGCGCAAGTATATTAAAGACACATCAACGCAATCACCCCAATAACCCTATTGGTTTTGATAGCACCAATATTCAGCCGCTATTTCCACTAAATGAGGCGCTGGTCGGACCTTTCCTAACAACAGATCCTCCGCCAAGGAGGTGGCTACTTAATGATATGCTGCCCTTTGGAAAGGTCGGCCTTGTTATAGCCCCCGGTGGCACAGGTAAAAGCCAATTTTTACTTCAACTATGTATAAGCATTGCAACTGGCGTACAACTATGCAATTGCTGGGATGTAGGAGAATCAGGTGGTGTTTTGGCACTCTTTTCCGAAGATGATGATGAAGAAATACATCGCCGATTACGCAACATTTCGGACATGCTTCTATGTCCAATATTGGGGCATCACACTTCACTAACAAACAACCTGTACATTAAATCAATGGTTGGCCAAAACAATCAGATGACATCATCGTTGCCATCAGGTGGAGTTAAAGGTACTGATTACGCTGACAGGTTAATCTTAACGGCTCAAGGTATCAAAGACCTTAAGCTTATTGTTATAGATCCAGCCTCACGTTTCCGTGGTGGAGTTGAAAACTCAGCTGAAGATACGACACGTTTTGTTGAGCAACTTGAATATGTCAGCAAAAAGTTGGGTATAACTGTGCTGGTTGTTCACCACGCGAACAAAGGTAGTATGAATGCCAACGAAACAAGCCAGAGTGCTGCGAGAGGCTCAAGCGCATTAACAGATGGCGTTAGGTGGCAGATGAACTTACAAACAATGAGTTCTAATGAAGCTAAAAAAATCGGTATTGATGACAAAGTAAAGCGCAATTATGTAATGGCTGAGATTACTAAAAATAATTACGCTAAACCACAATCCCCTGTATGTTTAATGCGTGATAACTTTGGAATATTGACTAGCACTGCGGGGCACTTGCAAACAAAAATTAAAAGTTTAATGGCCAATATAATCACTGCAATAAGAGCGGAAGCGGCCAATAATAAGTTTCATTCTGCTACTGGGTTTGAGAATACATTTGGAGGTGAAACTGGACCACTTAAGACCGGAAAAGTAGCTGTAAGGAATGCGTTAAAAGAAGCGCTGGATAGTGGGCAAATTATTAAAAACAGTAAGAATAAACTTGAAATCCCGACACCCTGATGCCATCGCGATACTTGTCGGGTATCGGACTAATTATTAATAAAATCAATGAGTTAAGTCCGATAGCCGACACCACAGGTATCGGACTTATTTCCCTTTAAAATCAACGACTTGATACCCGATGGCCACCTCTATATATATAAGCCGCCTATCGGGCGGCATATTATTGTAAATATATATTTTTATTTTGGCTGATTAATCTTCGGCCAAAAGCAGCTCCAATTCGGCCGTACTCATTTGCTGCAACCGCTTTTGAAACTCAGGATAATCACTCGGCTGTTTTTCTTTACGATCAGGCGCGGCTGTGAAACCAAGCATTTTACTGATTTGGCTCATACCTTGAATCATGGCACTGGGATTATTCATTGCCTTTGCCATTGACACCCCATCTAGCAGCACTTTTAAAGCCTGCTGGCGGGTCATTTTAAGCTTGCTGGCATCATTAACTTGCTGCTCTTTAATAAGGGCTTGAATGGACGGTTTGGCTAGGTTCTCAGTGGCAATCTGCTTCGAAGATTTAGGGCTATATCCAGATCTAATTGCAGCAGCCGTACCATTAAAATCAAGTAAGTAATTTTCCACGAACAGCATTTGCTTTGGTGTCATGATTGCGCCCTTAATAACAATGTTTTTTATATGGTTATTTTAATCTAATCCTACCTGGCTGTCAGCCTTGCAGTGAGCTAATGTGGCAAGTTTGCTAAACACCCCATTACAAGCTACTATAGTTTTCAAAGGTTGATTTTGAAATAATCTATGAACAAACAACA
>CANNLO010000149.1 GCA_947505055.1 Methylococcaceae bacterium
AAGCAGCAATAAGTTACTGTTTATAAAGAGTAAATTAATTAAACAGGAGCGTATTAACACGCATTAAGAGTGGCAAAATTTTTCGATTTTTTCACTATTTTTTCGCTTTCAAAAATTTACGCTCATAAAAAACTGGGAAACTTCAGTACTAAATGTATTGTTTCTTATAAAGCGTTGGCTGGTTATAGGTGCCATCCACGCAATAAAAAATTAAACTTGACCTCGCGTTAAACGGTTAGGCTTGTTTATTAACCCGTAAATAAACTTCCATCTGATGACCTTTATTGAAAAGTTGTGCCGGTAGATTTAGTAACTCAGTAAAAATTTTTATTGTCCTGTATAAAATGTACGGAAGTTCGTCTTTTTCATAAAATTTTACAAAATGTGTGACGACTTTTACCGTACTGAAACCAGTTTGCGACGCTAGCCGGTTTAGTGACTTTGGAGAAAAGAAACTAATATGGCCACCATGACGATTCATATCAAAAAAGTCCCATTTATTTTTACGAACTTGTCGAGTCAAACTATCTGTATTGCCCGTTCCGACCAGCAGAATGCCGTTTGGGCGTAAAATGCGAGCGCATTCATTTAATAACGGAATAGGATCAGAAATATGCTCAATAACCTCATGTAGCGTTATCGCGTCAAAAGAATTGTCTTCAAAACCAACGTCCAAATAAACAAAATCCTCCCAGCCACCAAGTTCGACCCCCATACCCCCGTTTTCAGTTTGATGGTACCTAATTCACTCTACACTTGATTCTGCTCAAACGATCCTGTTTTTTATATAGCGCCCCCCTTCTGTTTTGAAATAGGCCATCAAATAAATAATATATAAAAAATACAAGAAATCCTGTATCCAGTTCGATTGCTAATAAGAAATAGAATTATCTAACCTACTAGGTGTTCGTAATATAAAAACAGTTACAATCAAAAAAGCCTATTCATTTAATTTTTTGAGTACATTAAAAATATTTTATCGAAAAGACCAGTGCTTATGCCCTAAGTAGCTAGTGAAAACAGGTGTTGCAACTCCTGTTACATGAACTATTGCTGGTGCACAGTAGGTGATACCTAAATAGGGTATAAATATTGCGCTAACCCGATGCTAATACCCCACGTTTGCACTATAGCGACTAGTTTAAACAAAATAAAGAATAAAACAGAACGATGTAACGACTACTTGCTTTTTCTGAAGCCAAATCAAGTTAAAACGGTTTTTGAGCGACGATAAAGAATTGTTTGCCAAGAATTTTCCAGACAAAGGGTATCTTTAGATAAACCCACACCAAATAAGGGTGGGTTGGGAGAGCGCCTTGTGTTGTAAAGGGTAAAAAGCGATCAATACAGATTTCTATATCAAATCCTTTCAGTTGCAGTGCTTCACTTAGAGATAAATGTGTTAGTCCCAAATGATGATCATAAAAGTCCCAATATTGCCCGGGAAGATAACGCAAGTTCGGACCTAAAATAAGATATTTTCCACCGGGCTTTAATGCGATCATTACTTGATCCAAGAATACATCCAATGTTCCTTTATTTGGCAAATGTTCCAAAAAATTTGATGTAAAAACAATATCAGCTTTCCCTGCAACTACAGAGCCCAAATCAGTCGCTGTACATTGATGGAATTTAATATCGTCATTCAAAAATCCCCTTGCATCAGCGTTTAAATCCACGGCAATTTTTTTATTTGCTGAAATGTTATTGAGGAACTCTCCATAACCACAAGCGACATCGACAACAGTATCCGATTTTTTTATAAAACGCTGGAGAAATTCTTGACAGATGACTTGCCAGATAGCATTTTTACGTGGCCATTCATGCTGCGCAAAACGAATTTTATACAGCTCGGATAATTCATTGCTGTTCATGATTTTTTTCCTTAAAAGTAAAAAATTTGTATATCAAAAAAGTCGCCAGCATAGGTATGGTGATGGCAATGGCATGCGCCAGTTCTTCAGAATGATGAATCATGCCAAAGGTTTTCAACCCATTATTAATATAAATTGAAGCCATCCAGACTAAAGGTAAAAAAGATAAATTCACCAAGACAAAATCTCTAGCCTGCAATAGCTTTGATCTTTTTGATTTTGGGAAAACAAAAAAACTGTTTAACAGAAAAGCGACCAGCATCCCAATGCCATAAGCAATGATGACTGCCAACGAAAAGGGCAACCAAACGCTTAATAAAAACCGTGCCAACCAATGCAGAAAGGCCGCACTTCCGCCCACTGCTAGAAATCCCAGAAACTGTTTAGTGAAAAAATATTTGATCACGCTACAACCTGCTTCGCCATCTTTCTACCAAACTCAATACTTTCAGATATCCCTCTATCTTCCGGATAATAGTAAGAAGTATCTGCAACCCATAAACCTATAACGGGTAACGCCACCGGAGGTAGTTTATCCAAGTATCCAGGCTCACAAATAGGTTGTGCATAACGGTAACGACTGGCGCGCAAATCAATAAAGTCGTCGTCACATAGCATAGGATTAATTTTTTTGAAGTAGCGGCGTACTTTATCTAAGAAAGCTTGATCGGGTTCTGTAAATTTGGGATGCTCACCTGGCATATAAAAGGGCACATAAACAATATGATCATCCAATGGCCGTAAGTTACTGTATTCCACTAAACCGGGGATATCCATATCAGGATCATTAGTATTTAACCAAAAATTTTCAGTCAAGGCTTTACGTAGCTTTACAATGATGCAGACCACGGCAATATTATTAATTGATCGAAAATGTTCCAAAATGTCGACAGGCAAATCAGGTATTAATCTTGGAATATAGGGCAAAGGTATCGTACTGAGTACCTTATCGAAGGCTATCAGGTGTCCTGCTACTTCAACGCCACGCACTATCCCTGCTTCGATAATAACCTTGCTGATTGCAGAATTAAGACGTATTTCGCCACCATGTGCTTCAATATCTGCACGCATAGCTTGCAACAATGTTTCTGAGCCCCCTTCCAAGTAACCTAATTTTTCACGAAACAGACTGTAGCGCGACCGACCGATACGGCGAATTCGGCTCCAGATCCAGGCAGCTGACAAATTATCCTTATAATCATAAAATTTGTAGTCAAACAGCCGGCGCCATAACACCTCATAGGCTTCTTTACCTACCCAGCGCCTGATCCAACCCGTTGCCTCAACATGATCTAAAGGTTGCCAGTCATTACGTTTAGTGCACAGGAAAGCATGTAGTCCGTAGCGAAATTTGGCCGTTAGACTCAACCCCTTAAACTTAAGAAGCGCAATTGGATTGCCCCAGGGTTGTAGTTGACCCTGAAACCAGTAGCCCATTTTGGTTACTACCCAGTGCATTTTGTCAGCCAAAGCCAGTTCATCCAATATGGCCAAGAAAGCATGATCCGAGGTGCAATGAAAATGGTAATAACGCTCGATAGATAAGCCAGAAAAATCGAATGCGGCCGTCATGCCACCCACTCGATCATCAGCTTCAAAGACTATCGGATGATGGCCATCACGCGCCAATTGATAAGCCACCGCCAAACCCATAGGGCCTGCACCCAATACAGCTACCTGTTGTCCCATAGTCAAAACTCCAAAACTACTTTGCTGTACTCAGGATGATTAAAAGTTTCATCAATGGCTAGAGAAAAAGGTGTGTAAGACACGTCAAAAATACTGGGCCAGTCGATAACTTCAAACTCATCTTTAGTGCTGAGTGCCGCCAGTTGTTGGGTGGTGAAGGGCGGTTTTTTATCGAACCGTCCCCAGATCCAAATCAAACCATAAAACAAGCTATAAGGAATTGTTAGAATTAATGCTTTTGCCCTTGTTGCCTGTTTAATTTCACGAATAATATCAATGTAATCAAATTTCTCCTGACCGGAGATATTGTAAATACCATCAGCAACTTTGTTTTCAATGCAACTAATAATGATGTTAGAGAAGTCACCCACATAGAGTGGCTGGCGCATGTAACGACCATGCCCCGGTATAGGGAAAACCGGCACTTTTTTCATAAAGCGCGAAAGCCAACCCAAATGCTTACGATCAAACCAGCCAAACATCAAAGTCGGACGTAATATCGGACAAGCAATTCCACTTTCTAACACCATACGTTCCTGATCTTTCTTAGTATTGGTATAAAAATCATCCGCCGCCGATTCCACAACAGAAGAGCTGATATGAACCAGATACGGAATCTTATTGGCTTTGATGGCATCAAGAATAAGACGTGTAGAGTCCAAGTTATTGCTGACAAACTCCTGATAATCATTGCCGCCAATTTGAGCTTGTAACATCACCACCACGTCAGCGTCTTCAAAATGACGCTGCCAGTCACCGGCTTCGGCTAGGTCGGCGTACTCAGCAATAATGTCCGGTTGTACTTGTTTCAGGACAATCAAATTGGCAGGGTGTTTGTCGAGAACGACAATGTTGGTATAACCTTTTGCTTTAATTCGGGCAACAAGGTTTTGGCCAACTAGGCCGGCGCCGCCGGGGAGAATAATTTTCCTATTTTTCTGCATATTTAAATTTTTTGGCGATCGTTATCGGAATATTAAATTGAGGACACATTACTATTTTGTCTGACAGCTTGATAGCAAGACCTAAAGAATATTGCCCATCTAATGTCGATATATCTGCCATAACCTCATATCCCGAATCATTAAGTTCAGGTTTTTTGAAATAAGCCCCTACATCACCGCGAACAATTTTATGTGCTTTAACAAGGTTATGTTTACCTTTATCATCGGTCAAAACAATATATACAGCTTCTGGCAAAATAGATTTTTCTACAGATGCAGCAGACCAAACGTTAATCTCTAACAAGCTTGATGCCGAAATTTTGGGAGGTATAGGAGACTGACCATCCACTGAATAAATAGAACCTTCGCAATTTTCTGCTGTTGTTATATTGGATACGGAAATTTTATCATCAAACTTATCAAACTTAAATAGTTGTGATAAGTCGCTCGGAGCGGAAGTATTCACTTGGCTAAATGCGACTATATAGTCTTTTTTCCAAAATATGGATCTTTCATCACCCGGCGCTATTGTTATCGACTTAACCAACTTACTATTCAGAAATTCTACATCACCGTATAACTTCCCAAACTCAACTGTGCTTTCAATGAGTGGCGAAACCATGAAGCCAGAGTTAGCCATGCTAGATATAATCCTGAATTGTTTTTTAACGCCATTATTTAGCTCTAATAATATGTTGAGTTGACTAGGCTTGAATAAAATACTGGCGATACGCCCTAAAACAGTGGGCTTAATTTCAATCTGAGCGAATACGGGTAGCGTTGATTCGGGTAACTTAACACGCTCTCCGAAAGTATGTTTTTCGTTAGTTAGCATCAATGGCTCTTCAATGTCGTTGATGTTCGCCTTTTTTTTGAGAAATAAAAAATTGTTCACCATCTGTGTAGGCCGATAATTAAGTATCAGTATCGGCCAACTTGCCCCGTCCTCGATGGGTGGAATTCTGTCATCAATAGGCTCGACACTAAAAATAATATTATCTGGCGCTTGGTTTCCTAGGAGATGCTCTCTATTTATCTCTGCCAATTCCGGAGTGTAAACAGAATAACTTTGAATTATTGGTCGAGGTGACCAAGTATTACCTGAGGCAATTAAATACGATTGACTAGAAGAGTAAATGTCTGAGGTGCCTTGCAAAACCGGAAAATCCGCTTGCTTTCGGAGAGCATTTAGTGTTTTCTCGAACTCATTTCTTAAATTGTTTTTATTTTCAACTCTATTTTTAATACCATTCCATGCAGACGAATAAGTTAATTCTAGGTTATTGACAACATCTTTCGGTGATCTTTTCATGTAATGATTATTAATCCAAATTGAAGAAATTAGGGCGATAACCACAACCGGAATAATATTACGAGCGTTAAAAATAAATGGCAATAGCAGTGCTGCAATTAAAATAGATGAACTTGCAATGGTCGCATGTACATCGTGACGAACAAATCCAGCCTTAAAGGAAAGGAATAAAAAAACAAAATAAACAAAAAATAAAAATATTTTTGAAGCATTAGATATTTGCTTTTGAATGAATATTAACTGCAATAAAAAACCAGATGAGATTAAATACAATATGTTTTCCCGAAGAGGTCCTGGACCATGAGTCGCCATAGCGTCGGTATATCCAGAGACTAAAGGTGCCATGCTAATTAAATAATCAGGTAAATTTGTTAAAGATTGCTCCGAAAAAGTCCAGAAAAAAAGTATCGAAACTATGGGTGATAGCAAGCAAATAATTGCTTTAATTCGATAACTATTGGCGATAAAGAACAACGAGCACAAAACAGAAACTGTCCCACACAAAATCAACAGACTACCTTTAACTAAAGGCAACAAACCTAATGGGGCAAATAATATTGCAATATATAGTGGCGTCAATTTGTTTTTAACTAGCCATCCATCTTTGACTGACTGAATTTTAAAGGTTACCAATCCGAGTACTAATGGTAGTGAAAATAACAACGCATCTATCGAAAATATAAATCCAGCGAGGGCGGCACAATAAATAAGAATCCATCGCCATTTAGCGTCTTTCATCAAAACTAACAAATATGTCCAATAACACATAGCTAAATATAGACTTCCACTTAGCATCATAAAATCTGTGGCTGGGTGATATGATTTTGTCAAAATCGACGAATAAGGGCCATAAGTAAAAATTATTTCTTTCCCAAAAGAAAGACCTTGAACTATTGCTTGATTCATTCCAAATATCCACGACGCATCAAGATTAGGAGCAGGCATACTTGGTGAGAACGGAACAAATACACAAATGACAGTAACTAGTAACGCAAGCCTTAAAATATAATTAACTGCCTGTATTGTTTTTTCTGAGCTAAATTTATTAATTATTTTGTTAGATACATACATTTTATATTTCCAGCTTATTGAAAACAAACCTAGGCAAATGCCTAATGATCATCATAATAAACGCCCACTTAGCGGGCGAATAAACAACCGGCTTGCCTTGATGTATCGCTTTACTAATTAGTTTGGCAACATCTTCTACCTTAGCAAGGCCGCCTTGTTGTTTCAGATACGCAGTCATTGGCGTATCTGTAGGGCCTGGTTTAATTAGGACCACTTTAACGCCGGTATTAGCTAAACGATGTTGTAGGCCTTGCGCATAGCGCGTAACCAATCCCTTAGCCGAACCATAGACATAATTTGATTTGCGTCCTCGGTCGCCAGCTACCGAACCGATAATCGCCAAGGTACCCTGATTGGCTTTCTGCATGTGACCTGCAAATGCCTCAGCAAACAACACAGGAGAAACACCATTAATCGTCAATTCTTCCTGGCATGCAGTCAAATCTTGCTGGCACACAGCTTGATCGGGGAGTGAGCCGTGAGCGATCAATACTATGTCAACTCGACCTTCATCAACAATGCCGTCAACGAGCTGCTGAATGGCGAGCGGATTGATGAAGTCTACTGTAAGTACCTGTATAACAGAGTGTGGACTACGTACCCGTAGGTCTGCAGCCACTCGTTCTGTTTTGTCCGCATCACGACCCACTAACGTCAAATTTACTGGGGTATCTGTAACCCACAAGCGTGCACAATGTTTTGCGATAGCTGATGTTGCGCCGATAATGACAATTCGTTTTTTGTCTTCCATCATTTAATTTCCCATTAGACGAAGTGATAATGCCGAGCTCATGCCAGTATCACGGTAGTGTAAGAATTCGGTAAGGCGAGGATAGCCTGCCTCAAATAGGTCACGCGGCATACGCGCATCTTTGGCAAGGTAAAGCCTGCCCTTTGCCTCACGAACAATAGCATCCAGTCGTTCAAAGAGCATTAGCGTCTTTTTGCCTTTATTGGGAAAGTCCAATGCCAGTGTCACGCCCGGTTGCGGAAAGCTTAGCATGCCCAATGCTTGGCGATTGCCAAACGTTTTTAGCACTGCAAGGAATGAGCCTTCACTGGAACGCTTAATTTCTTTTAACAGGGCCTGCACCGCATAACTCCCAACCGCTCTTGGGACGACACATTGATACTGATAAAAACCCCTTGGACCATACATTCGATTCCACTCCAACAAATTGTCTAATGGATAGAAGAAGGATTCATAGTGGCTAATAGCTTTTCCTGCTTGCCGTTTTTTAAGATTGAAATACGCTGAATTGAAAGGCTGTAAGCTCAGTTTGTTAATCAAAGAAAAAGGCGGCACAAAAGACATGGTCAGTTTTCGGGTTTTCGGTTCTTGGTGTGTTTCACCCTCGGCTGGATTACCTCGCATAAAGAGTCCACGACCATTCCTTGAAACGCAATCAATCCACGAAACAGTATGCTCCCAGTCAGCCTCTGAAGCGTCAGCTAACAGGAAAAATTCATCCAAATTAGCAAAAGGTAATGTCTCGGTATCTAACCAGGGCCCAGACACTCGGCGCAGTTGTATGTCGACCTCAGTGATGACGCCAGTTAAGCCCAATCCGCCTATCGTGGCAGCAAACCAATCAGACAGAAGGTCTGGTCCACATTCAATGAAAGTCCCATCTGTACGAATCAATTTAAGTGATTTAATATGATCACCAAAAGAGCCTACAACATGGTGATTCTTGCCGTGTACATCGTTTGCAATTGCACCTCCCAATGTTACTAGTTGTGTGCCGGGGGTAACCGGTAAAATCCAACCGCGAGGGATAGTCAATTGCTGAATGTCGCGTAAAAGTACACCTGCCTCACACGACAGCCGACCGCTATTTTCATCAAAACTAATGAAACGATCTAAATTGATAGTCTTCCACAAAAGGCCATCAGGATTAAGACAGGCATCACCATAGCTACGCCCCATACCGTGAGCAATGCCTGCTCTAGTCGCTTTTAATTGGGTGGCAACTTGAAGTCGATCCGACAGCGAGATGACTTCGTGCTCGAAATTACCCAGCCTTCCCCAGGATGAAACAGCTACCACGACCAGCCTACTGCGCCAAGTGCCAAAATAGCAGAAAATGCAAGACCTGCCAGTAAACTGGCTTTATCTTTTACGGCAAAGACTAAGGGGTCATCATGCATCTCACCTCGATGCGCTTTCATCCACATCCAACTAATCCAAAATAACATCACGGGCACTGTACCCCACATTATCTCAGGCGTTTTATAGAGCTGCATGACAGCCTCACTATTGAGATAAAAAGCCAATACGATAACCGCAGCGTAACCTGATGTTATGCCCATCGTCTGGAGCAAAGAGGCATCTGACGTGTAATAGCCGCGGCCATGCGCTTTTTCTTTAGCCTGTAATATTTGCACTTCTAATTCTGCATAGCGTTTAACAAAAGCCAGTGACAAAAATAAGAACACAGAAAACGCTAACAACCAAAAAGATAGCCCCATACTTACGGCAGCAGCGCCGGCGACAATTCGTAACGTATAAAGCACGGCTAAGGTCAAACAATCTAATAACATTAAACTTTTAAGTCGCCAAGAGTAAGCACAAGTTAAGACAAAATAAAACAGTAGCCAGGGTACAAAGTAACCACCTACATATTGGGCTAATACAAAACTAGCTAATAATAATAATGGCACTAAAGCAGCGCCCATAGAAACAGGGACTAACCCCGAAGCAAAAGGCCGGTTACGTTTTCTTGGATGTTTCCGATCACTTTCTAAATCCAGAAGATCATTAACAATATAAACCGATGACGCACAAAGGCTAAATGAGAAAAAAGCCAGTATAAGCACCAGCCAAGCCTCTGTGTTAGCAATTTGATGCGCCGCTAACAATGGAACAAACAGCAAACCATTCTTCATCCATTGGTGAACACGCAATACTCTGCTTCCAGTTGATAGTCGCTTAGGTAGTGGAAGAAATACGCGTTCTATGTCGCAAATTTTATGAGCTTGTTTAGTTACTTTTTCCGATGCATTGACAACTACTGCCTGACGCGCGTGTTTCCACACCGCCAGATCAGTCTGAGAATTGCCAGCATAATCATACCCTGTAACACCAAACCGACGCTCTAATGCTTCTGCTTTGTGTTTTCCCGCCAAGTTTATCTTGCCGTTACTTGCCATTACTTCATCAAAAATACCTAGATGCTCTGATATAGCTAGGGCAATCTGATGGTCAGAGGCTGTGCATAAGATCAATGTTCGACCTTGACTTTGTTGTTGCTTTAACCAATCCAATAGCTCGAGGTTATAGGGTAAAAAACGGGGGTCAAAATCAATACGCCTAGACAAATGACGCTTAAGGGCCGCTTTGCCTTGTGATAACCAATAGGGGGTGCATAGAAGAAGCAACGGGTTGTCACGAAGAACTCTTAAGGTCGATTCATGAAGCATATCTGTATGAATCAAAGTTCCATCAAGATCAACGACTAAAGGTCTGGATGAATTCAAGAATGACTCCCATCAAAAGTTAACTACAATTAATTTGAAAAGTTAATTAAATGTTACTAAATAGGATAATTAACATAGTGTTATGGAGTATTATCCCTTATATCTACTGAGTGTAAGGTATATTTTTTGTAGCGAGGTCATTCAAATTAAATATTTACTACTAAAATGGAACCATATTAAATGGTGATCTTAACTTCTTCGACCTATCTGTTTTGATAAGGGTCTATTATTTACTGAAGTTTCCCAGAAATTGGAAAGGTGAATTGCCTTAACTACTGGCTTATGGCTATTTTTGATAAGGTTTGCGTTGAATGTAGTAAACCCTATCAAATATACCCCTACATGCCTTTGCAGCCCCCCTAAAAACTGGGAAACTTCAGT
>CANNLO010000150.1 GCA_947505055.1 Methylococcaceae bacterium
AAAAAATGAATTCACTAAAATTCCACTATACAGCGTGTCTGATTCGAACATTAATCCAAGTATAACTGCATGTATCCCAGTTGATCCTGCAGCCAAACGGATTACTGCCTCCTCTATACTAACGACACTTGCTCCTAAGTTGTACTGCATCATATCGTATAAAAAATTTGTCGAACTATGATCAGTCCCGTGTTCATTCCACAACTCATTAACGTCAAAAGTACCTACAACAAAATTAATATAAGCATATGTGAGCGCAGCATTAATACAAAAGATTAATAAAAAATTAACTACTCTATTCACTTGTGTTTACTATTATCTAGATATTTTAAGTTGGTTATCATCGTATTTATTATAAATGCTGATGAGCGACAGCATCATCTATTCAACAGATAAATCATAAGCTTGCCAATGCTTCTAAAGGATGACTTTCTTACTAATGTAAAAAAAATAGCACTTTTGAAAGTTATCAGGGCAATATAACTTGCCAATAAAACTAAATCTCGTTCCGCCAAACTTAATGTGGGGTATTGATTTGCTAATACCCCTAATGCATCAATACAAGCGACACTATTACAACTAACGAAAACTCTATTAAGATTCCTCGTCTCACTCTGATTCTGCTTACCGACCTGTTTCATTAAAGAAACATCTGTATCTCGATACTTAAAAAGAAACTCATTAACATTGGCAAAAATAGCATTTCTCTCATAAAATCTTATCCAGAGCTCATAATCTTCAGCATATTTTGCCCCACCATACCTCAAAGCATGCATCTTAACAAAAGATGATCTCATCATTACAGATCCATGCGCGAATGGCACAGTACAGGCTAAGCAAATGATAAAAGTTTCACATGATGAGGGCATAATCTTGGCGTCAACCAGTTTACCAGACTCATTAATGACTAATAAATTACAGCCACATATGTCAGCTCCAACCAATTCCATAAGTTTAACTTGCTTTTCAAAACGCTCTGGCAAACTAATATCATCGGCATCCATTCTCGCAATAAACTTACCGCGAGCTTCATTTATCCCCTGATTCAACGCACCTATCAGCTTTTCATTATTACCGTAAATCAATTTCACACGACTGTCATTCTGTAGATATTGATTAATAATCGCTATCGAATCATCATTTGACTTATCATAAATAATAATTAATTCAAAATCACTTAAAGTTTGGTTCAGCACACTCTCTATCGCTTCAGATAGATATACCGCACTATTATAGACAGGCATAACGACTGAAATTAATGGCGCAAATTCATGCTGCAACTTATCACCCATAAATTATTCCTGTCGAGGTCTACATGCACGACCACACAAACTCTGCATGACAATATGTCCAAATATAGAGTGTACATCCTCTGAATATTGCATATTGTCTACATCAACCCAGACATGATGTTGAGCAATATCTTTTAATTTACCGCCTCTATACCCACACAAACCAAGAGTTATGGCTCCATTGTTATTTGCATATTCTACCGCCCGAATTACGTTCTCTGAATTTCCGCTGCCAGAAATTGCAATCACTAAATCACCAGGCATAAGAATATTTTTAAGTTGCTCTGCAAAAACATCTTGAAATGATATGTCATTGGCATATGACATTATAAGCCCTACGTTATCGACAATACTTCTACCTCGAAATGGCTTACCTCCCTCTAAAAAGATACTCTTGTTCCAGTCATTAATAAAATGTAAAGCTGTTAGAGAGCTACCGCCATTACCTAACGTAATAATTTGCTGACCTTTTTGCCAAGCTTCGTCTATGAGACTAACAGCATTATCAATATTTACATGATCAAGGCGATTAAAAACTTCAGTTAACTTTTCAATATAGAGCAGTGAATTCCCAGTGAATTTATTCATAACTATGTCTCAATATGTTCGATTGTAAAAAATTATTCGGCTACCTAATGGATCAAAACTAACCGGCATCTGTCGCAACATACTTAGAGCTTTCTTAATTGCTTCATGCGACTTTTCGGGAGCATAAACCATAAGAAAACCACCTGCACCTGCTCCAAGTATTTTACCTCCTACTGCCCCAGCTTGCCTGGCCATTTCATACCAGATATCTATCTCATGGCTACTTATCCCATCTATAAGACTTTTCTTTAACAGCCAGTTTTCATGGAGAATCTCACCAAAAGCATCGGCATTATCTTTTCGCAACTCGTCCGCAAGAATGTAAGAGAGCTCCACCATTCGATGCATTATTTTTTGCTTATTAATCTGCTCACCGACTTCAATAGACTGCTGTTTAAGTAAATTTGATGCACTACGTGTGATTCCAGTATAAAAAACCAATGTATTACTTTCAATTTTTTTTATAGTATCGTGTTTGCAAATAATTGGAGAAACTACGACCGTATCATTTTGGTTAAACTTAATTAAGTTAAAACCACCATAAGCTGCCGCATATTGATCTTGCTTGCCAATCGGCTCACCACAGCGATCAATTTCAATATAACAACTATCTAAACTAAGTTGCTCACTTGAAGTATAACGCCCCATAAAGGCATTCAAGGCATGTAATAAACCAACAGTAAAAGAACTTGAAGACCCTAACCCAGTTCCTCTTGACGGGATATCAGCAATCGTCGTAATTTCCACTCCGCCTTCTAGTCCAAGATATTCCATCGACGCCCTCACCAGTCGATGTTCAATTTCTTGCACGGTCGAAACTTCTTCGTTTTTTGAGTAACCTACACGTATGCCATTGTCGAACTTTTTATTAACGTTTACATAAACATACTTATCTATAGCAGTACTAACGACAGCTCCACCAAATTTCTGATAATAGCTGGGAATATCACTTCCACCACCAGTAAAACTCATACGAAGCGGAGTTCTGCTAATTATCATTTCTATGCTCCTGCAAACCGACTGTATATCCAGAAATTGATAGACCACCTAACTCAAGGTGTATGCAATGAGTGGCGCCTTGTTTTGTTGCCAAAATAACTGGTGTTTCATCTTTTTGTCTAGACAAATACACACTCTCCGCTTCATCCAGAATCAACCCGCGCAATTGATACTCTCTAAGAATTCGGCTTTTACGTTCATTTTCGTCAATTTCAACAAACCAAGTTTGAGCAATTTTTGTTGGTACGATACTGGCAAGAGCAAGGGCAACCGTACCCTCAATGATTACAACATCAGCAATGTCAATTTGAATAATTTCATCTGCGTACACTCGTTTACGTGTAATCTTATCGTAGCTAGGCAAGTTCAATTCTATCAGCTGAGTACGACCGACTAACATCATTAATATCTTAGAAATTTCATCCATCGCATACCTGCCAAGCACACCTGGCAGACGCTCATTAGCATTTCTTAACCAACGATCTGTAGAGATAACAACAGACTTACGCCCCTTGATCTTAAGTGAGTCTTTTAAGCAACTCGCTAAATTACTTTTGCCACTGCGTGACAAACCACCTATAAAAATAAATCCACCGTCGTTAATTTCTGAGCCTAACTCAGCGCATACTTTGAGAAGACGAGGATAATCTTCAAGAATAAAATTCACTGCGACCGGCAAATCTGGGGCAACGAAATCTGGTGTTGTCGCAAACCGCTGATCAAGCCCAGCGAATCCCGTTTCGACTAATATCGAACGTAAGCCTGCACGATTTGCTGTTAATAAGTCAACTGTCGTATCACCAATCATCCAGGACTGCTCAACACCGATATTTAACTCTTGCTTTGCACGCTCAATCATACCGACACCTGGCTTGCGACAATCACATTTAATCTTCAATTCTGCAACTTCTCCTGAATAACCACAATCAGGGTGATGCGGACAATAATAAATCCGATCCAAGTAAGCACCCTCACGTCCAAGCAATGTTTCCATTTTGTTATGTATCTGCCTTAGCTCCTGAGGTGAACATTCACCTCGAGCCAGTACTGGCTGATTAGTTACGACAACCGTCCGATAGATGGAATGGTTCAACCGATTGATCGCCTTCTCTACACCATACATAAGCTCTAACTGCTCATGACGAAATAAATGATCGAGTTGCCGATTTATTGTGCCATCACGATCTAGAAAAACAGCGGGCTGTTTGACATTAAGGCTTGACCTAGCAATGCGTCCAGAAATTAAATCTGTGCAAACTTTATCTAAACGTGTAGGTGTGCCACAATCCTTTATGTATTCTGGACTGTTGTAGCCAAGCAAGACGGCTCCCTGCTTTAACATTGCAGGAAAGATATCTTTCCCAAAATCAAGTGAACCAGGTGTGTTACGCCATGGATCAAGTGCTCCTCGTCTTACATAATAAAGCGCTGCATTGACTAAATTTGGATAGTAACTATTTGCATAGTGCGGGTACGGATAAAAAGCACAAACTTGTCCCTGATCATCAATATCAACCAAATCTGAATCTTGCGGATGATCGTTAGGATGCAGAAACAATGTAACATCAGCATCAGGGCGAGAATTATGAAAATTTTCGAAGCGTGCTAAATCAACTTCAAGCATTGTGTCGCCATACACCACCAGAAAATTTTCTTCCAAACGTGGCAGTATGGCTAAGGTTGCTCCAGCTGTACCTAAGGGCTCACCATCGTCAACACAATCAATGCGTATGCCCCAATTATTAAAAGTAGCACAAAAATCAATTATGTACTGTGCGCCATAATTAACAAGTAAAAATACGTGCGTATATCCATAACGCTTCAAAAGGTCAATCTGACGCTCAAGCAAAGGTTTTCCACAAACATCAATGAGTGGTTTGGGCAAACCAGCTAAACGTGTACTTAAACGTGTACCTTTGCCACCAGCAAGTATAACTGCCTGCTTCACCCGTTAGATTCCTGATCAGCAATCTGACGAACTGCATAACGAACAGCTTCAACCGAAGCCATTCGAGGCTTCCAGCCAAGTTGGTGCAATTTATCAACTGAGTAGCTGAACTTTGGCACATCGCCTACCCAACCTTTGTTGCCTTGGCCATATGTAATCGAAGCATTGGGCGATACCGTATTAACCACTTGATTTGCGATGTCATGAACAGTAATGCCATCATCGCCCGCACCAATATTGAAGTAATTCAGACGCTCGGTAGAGTGCTCACGAATAAATAGCATAGCATCAATCAAATCTTCAAGATGCAAGTAGCTTTTTTGTTGAGTGCCGTCACCCAAAACCACAAGATTACCTGGTGTAGCCTTCAACTTACGAATAAAATCCAACATTACTCCATGTGTTGCCGGGATGCCAATGACATTCGGGAAACGAAAGATATAGGCATGGGTAAGAAAACTCTCGGCTGAGGCGCTAATTGCAGCCTCTGAGGCAAGCTTCATTGCGCCATAATTTGAGATGGGAAATAGTGGTCCGATATCTTCGACGAGCTTAGCTTCACCCAAGTTCCCATAAATTGCTGAACTAGACGCGAACAATAGTACACGCATGCCAAATTCTTTCATTATTTCTAGCGTGTTAAAGGTAGTCATAAACGTATCCCGCAGGTCTACCTGCGAATCGTACACCCCAGCAGGGATATCTGAATTTGCAGCCATATGCCACACCTCAGTAATAGGACCATTGAAATGATTGCTTTTGATTACGTCCCTATAAGCGTTCAAATCAGACAAGTCAACCTCGGCAAAAGAAAATAATTCATTACCAAGTAGATGCTCAATATTAGATAGACTACCTCGGCAGAAATTATCTAGACCAACCACTTTTTTGCCTTGCCTGATAAATATGTTCGCCAAATTGCAGCCAATAAAACCCGCAACACCTGTAATTAAAATTGTCATAATACTATCCAATCTCGCGGTAAGATATCCTGTGTATTTTTCTGATTTATAAACCACTGGCTAGGTGCTACTACAATCTTATCATTACTGGCATTCAACCATGCTCCCCACCAACTAAATGAGCTATTAGCAATAATATTGTGCTTACACAAACTCATTAGCCTCATGTCGTTATAACTCTCGACACCATGATTGTGATCAACGTACTGATGAGGAAAATCTATTTTTAGATTTAACTTTACCCACTCAATATCATCTGAGAAAATAAAAAAATGTGGGCGCTGTATTCGTTCAGCTATATACCGGATCGATGCAAGATAATAATTTAAAGTACATACCCCGTGAGCTGCATTAAATTTCGGGTTACTTATATAATCACCACGCCTGACATGAACACTCACTGCATTTACATGATTTATTTGATCAGCTAGTCCAACATTTCGATCATCCATTGGCTGTCTAAATGAAAAATCTTTTCGAATTCTCTCAGCCTCGAGTAAAAAATAATTCTCAGTCTGCCAGTAACCCATAAGATAACATTCTGATGGCACATTGTTTATTCCAACCCAAAAGTGAATGTGGGGCTCAATAACAAACTCTTTAATACGTAACATTGCCCAGCCTGGACGTGAGACAATTCGCCTAATAAGGGAATAGGACTGCCAACCTAGTATTCGATGTATATCCGTCTTGACAGCGACTTCTATGGGACAATCAAAAACTCGCTGAAGCTCGAACCCATGATGTAAATGATAATTATCAAAACTAGAAATGTCTAATTTTAAAGCTTGCCCACGTGCAATCGATAATGCTCGTCCAGCTGCATACTGAAACATTTGGTTTCCAAGCCCACCAATTAAATGTGAAATAATCACGGTAACAACCCTTCTAAATCAGGCCAACTTGATGGCTATGCAATGCCATCCGAATGACGCAAGGTCATCAGCCTTAATAGATTTTCTACGCAAAGAGAAATAAATAAAACCTACAGCCGAAACCAAATAAGCTAAGGGCCAACACCAATCAGCGTAATGACGTGAGGTACTAGGAAGTCTCATAATTTCCTGCTTGGCGAAAGAAAACCAATCACCATTTGGAATTAACTCTTGGATTTTAAAATTCCTTAACGGCAAATGATATTCATACCAGTAACGACTAAATCCAGTTACATAATGATATGGGGCAAAATGAACAAGTGATGCAAAAGGTGCAGTAATTATAAGTTTTCCATCTGGTTTTAAGAGACGTGCAAACTCATCTAATGCTTTAAGAGCATCCGGTAAATGCTCAAAAACCTCACAACACAGAATTACATCAAACGAAGCATCAGGTTCTGGAATATTAACAATATCACACACCAAATCAATTTCACTGGTATCCCATGTACCAGTTTGCAAGCCTTGTGCATCGCCCGCACCTTCATACTGGCATACATCCTGGGACACATAATTCAGATGTAAACACAATGGTTTATTCCGCAACTCACCTGCTCCTGCATCAAGTATACGCAAACCAGACGGAATTGCTAAAAGCACATCTGCCAACCACCGATTGCGCATTTCTTCGTTGATATTAACCCCTGTAATTTTATTTAATAATACTTTCATATATTTTTCCTTATTCTCTTGATACAAAAATTACAAACGGGTCATCGTGTAGGTTTTGTGAACTCATAAAGTCCACACCCAAAGTCTTGTTGTGCAGCTTCGCTCATGCTAGTTTCTTCATACAAATAGCCATCATCTTTGATTAGTGAAAAGCTTACTAAATCTAGTGTTTTGAAGCTATTCATAACCGTAAAGGGTGAGAGTATACGATGAGCGTTAAACTCCAGTCTTTCAACACCTGTAGGTACGGAAAAATAGAGACGCCCTCCTGGCTTTAATACACGTGCAAGAGCACTCATAAATTTAAGATGCGCCTCTGGATCAACTGGATCACCATATCTACCTAGACCAAAATGCTCAGCTGCATGTAAAGATGAAATTGATTCCAAGCTATTATCAGAGAACTTATTTAGATGTGTAGCATCATCTTGAACAAAAGCAAGCGCAGCAACCTTAGATTCAAGTGCTCGTATATCAACAACTTCCACCCTATCCATAAATACCAAAAGGTGGCTAACAAAACCCTCCACGGATGATCCAATATCGACATGCCTAGCTGGCCTCCTAGAGTATATTTTTTTTGCAGCCCACAAGTCCTGAAAAAAATAATGTCCTCTTGCTTGCCCTGCAGATTTATATCGATCGGCTAGAACAACAAATAAGTTTGAAAATTTGATGGGTAGTGCGTCATTTGATGTAGCAAATTTATATCTCACAAAATCACTAATAAACAAAGGCAACCCACGAATAGATAACAATATCGATCTAAGGTCAAAGCCGTTAATTGAAGTTGTTCTATGAATTTTTTTTAGTAGGCTCATCATCAAATCGCTCTTCAGGTAGTGGGTATAAAAAAAGAAAGGATAAAAATAAAACTACAGAAAGGAACGAACCAGCATGGAAATCTAATCCATTCTGCCATTTTTTTGGTCTCAAAATACACTGCAATTAAGGCAAGCATGTTGCAAATAAAAAATGTTAGCACTGCCCCCTTAATCAATAAGACAGGAATAATAAGGTAATTTAGTAGCACCGCAACCAAAAGTAGCACTATGCCATTAATTACGGCTATATAAAGCTTCATTTTTTGTATTAATACTTGCGCCATGAATTGCATCATCCCTTCCACCATTACCGCAACAAATAATGATAGTAGAATTGGCACTGCTTCAATAAATTTTCCGCCAAAAATACCCACAACTAATAGTTTAGCCATCGTGTAATACACCAGCGTCGCAAATATACATAACACACACAACAACCATTCTGTTTTACGAAAAATCGCATTACACGCAGGACCATCTTGGTTTTGCAAGCTTTTCATTAATAAGATGCTATTTGATTTCAATATCGCCGAAACAAAAACTCTGCCTACACCAATAGAAAGAAATGTTGCCATTGAGTACACTGCAACGTCTCTAATCGTTAGTATATGACCCAACAAATATTTGTCTGCAAAACCCAGTGCAGCGGATATAAACATTCCAGGGATCGCTACCCAACCTAGAAATATAAGCTCCTTTGTGCCAAATACTCTATTGGTTGAATTTAGCCCAACACCAAATGCTTGTTTCAAACTTGTAATAATTGCTACAATAGAAAATATGGCGCTAGCAATTACTGCTACAAGATACCCTGTAATTGAAGGATTAAGTGTTGCTACGCCAATCAAAACAAATCCACCGACAAGAACGGAAATAAAATAGTTTCGATAACGATCCATACAATTTATCAAGGATATAAAAAAAGCTTGTAATGTACTTGAAAGTGCCGCTAACAAACCAAGTAGCATAATCATCAACGACAATTCTTTTTCATACCACTTGTACCACAAGATTAGGCCCACACAGCTAAATACAATAACAGAAACGCCTATAATCTTTAGCGCAGAAAATACCTCTTGCTTAACATTGCGGCACATCTTTTTTTCTTCAGAAAAATATGCCATAGATATTGCAGTTGCCTGCCCAAACATAAAGAGTGAAACAAAAATCCCTATACCCGCAGAAACTAAGCTAAATCGACCATAATCTTCGATTGATAGCTTTTGAGATAAAAAATAATTGACAAGGAATTGGCTCACTGCGGCAACAATAACCGCACCAAAATAGTGCGTCTGCCTAATCACGACAATTGTTCAATGTCAGCCAAGACAGTTTCAACAATATTAGATGCGAAAGTCTCAGCGTGAAATATTTTAGCCGATTGACTCTCAAGAAATGTCTTAATTGCACTCTGGTATGCAGAGTAGTCTTTTTCCGGCATATTCAATAAAAAAAGATATAAACTTTCATGGTCTTTAAATTTTCGCCTGTCAACAAAACATGTTTCCGGTATATAGTTAAAAATATTAGATGCTCCCCAATAAACAGGAATAGTACCGGCGAAGAAACAGTCAAATATTTTCTCTGTGATATATCCACGAATATCGCTCATGTTTTCATAGCAAATAGAAAACCGATATCTCACCAAAGTATCTCGCTTATTCTCAACTTTACCGCGATAGGATGGGAATGGTCGCTTGCCCACCCAGCGATATAAAGTAGTCAAAACTTTAGACCTAAACTTACCAATTAAACCTGGGAGGCTAGAAGGACCATCCCAACCGTTACCAAACAAATCAAAATCATTAGGTGCGTGGCATTCGAACCACCTGAACGTTTCTACACGTTTAGAATATAATTCGCGTTGATCCTTATTATTGACACTCTTGTTACCTGCAATCGCACAACACAATCTGTCACGACCATTCCAGCCAACAGTAAAGGGAGTTGTATCGTTAACAATAGGGAGATGGAATTTTACATATTTATAGGTCTCGACTAAACTGTCGTCCCAAGAAAAAACACGGCGATAATTTTTTCTAATTTCAAGCGTGTCATTTTTTGGATTAACCTGACTTGTTTCCCACAAAAAAAGGTAGGATGGATTAGATGTTTTGACTTTCTGGACATCTATATGAATCTCAAATGCAACGGGTTTACTACCATTAACATCGGGTGTATTGAGTTCTATGCCATGGTCTTTGAATTTTTGCTGTAACAGCCAAAATGGATAAGTACAATTATCTCTGTGACCTTGATTAAACCAAGCATTATTAAAAACTCCATCAACCCTGAAATTTGCTAATAGAAATGTCATTCAATCATATCCCAAGATAGAATGCTCACTTAAAACTACTACAATCAGAACCTGTGTGCTTATAGTCGTCAATTTATTTAAATGATTCAAGTCGGCGACCACACCACAACTGAATATCCTTCAATAAAAAGGCTTCCAATATGAGTGCGTTGAGCAAAGTGAATTTGCACTTGCCCTTCTTTTTCAAGCTGACG
>CANNLO010000151.1 GCA_947505055.1 Methylococcaceae bacterium
ACCATTCTGATACAGATCTCTTAGCAATGAAAGTAACTGCCATCGGATTTTTTATAATTGATTGCTAAAAACTATAAACAAAACATGCCCAAAAGCTTGGCTGCTTTATTTAAGCGTGTATCAAAGCAAGCAAAACATATCGGACACTGCGAAATGCGACCCGTCTCAAAAGCTGCTGCTAGCTGGACGCTGTCATAGCCGCGTAATGCAAAAGTATCGGCATATTCACCCGCCCGCTCAACCAATGCTTGGTCAATGTCCAAAACCACGAAGTGCGGCCAATCTGCCGCCAGCGCTGCCTTGGCCTGTTCAATAATTAAAGCATCTACCGGCACTTCCCACGCACGCCTGGACAATGCTGCATAGGCCTCTGCCCACGCAATTCGGCACACTGCGACAGCCTCGGCTTCCAACGCCCGTGCTTTTAACTCCTCGCTTCCCACCTCAACAATGTAGAATTTAACTAACGCAGAAGTATCGCAAAACAAAATCATCCGCGATCTTCCAGTACCAACTCAGAAACCGGCTTGCCATGTTCTTGCAACTTGAGTGCAGCGCCGACTGGCTTGCCGCCTTGCCAAGTTGCGGTACCCGCAGCCAACAGACATGACACACCCGCGTTATCAGTCGACGGCACACCAACAAGGCGCGCGACAACCTTACGATGTGAAGTCAGTTCAATCAACTGTCCGGATTGCGCTTGACTAACATAGCTGGATAAATGTGACTTGAATTCATGCATAGACACTTGCATTTATGACCTCTTTTTTTATTAAATAGGTATTATTGTGACCTTTTTTGCTTTAAGTCAAGAGCCAGTGCCACGCCAAAAATTCACTTTGACTTATCTATACCTAATAGTTAGTCAAGTAAATCGTAAGGCTCATTTAGAAAATGATTGCGGCATTGCTAGTTCTAGCTGTGGAATATTTAAGAGGCCGCCTTAAGTGTTTCTTTTTCGACTAACTGCGTAATTTGCAAAAATCGCAATTTGTCATTATTCATAAAAGAATACCTGTCTCTTTTGCTGCTGTATGAATAGGCTGCCAATCATAAGACGGTGTGTAAAAAATAATATCAATTTTTTGCATCCCCAATACTTGCTGTAATAAACCGTTCAAATACAGTATCTTTGCAGTGGGGCGCTCTATTTGATTGGGTAAATCAATAAACAGATCAATATCGCCACCTTTTCCATCTTTATCGACATTTGTACTTCTTTAGACATAATAGCTACTCTGGCTTAATCACTGTTAAGGCATTCTAAAGCGAGCACTAAGCAGGATCAACAGATACCTGTTTAATAGCCAACAGAAAAGAGTCAATACAGCTTGGATTTAATCCCTGAAATTTTCAAACTGCAAGGGCATCTCCAAATCTTCGGCTCGCAACATTTTAATCACTTCCTGCAAATCATCCCTGCTTTTTCCGGTCACTCGAACCTGATCACCTTGAATGGCCGCCTGCACTTTCAGCTTTTTGTCTTTAATCAATTTAACGATTTTTTTGGCCAGCGTCGAATCCAAACCCTGTTTCATTATAATTTCCTGTCGCACGCATTTGCCACCCGGCTTAGGATCGCCAACTTCCATACAGGCGATGTCTACTCCTCGCCGACTGAGTTTTGTACAAACAACACTAAACATTTGTTGTAACTGGAACGTAGATTCGGAAGTCATTATCAATTTGTCGTCAGTTAATTCAAAGCTGGAATCAGTGCCTTTAAAATCAAAGCGCGTGGTCACTTCTTTATTGGCTTGATCAACGGCATTTTTAATTTCATGCTTGTCAAATTCAGAGATGATGTCGAAAGTAGGCATAGTTATGATTAAATCAAAGAGCAAAAAAAGGAATTTAACTATAATGATCTTTATTACATTATTCAACACCATTTGCTCAGCGTTGTTACATATTTTTTGTAACCACAAAAGACAGCTAAATAGTTATGTCGGAACCTAATTACAAAACCAGCGCTGAATCTTCGACCACAAATCCTGCGCCTGGCAAGTTGCTGTGGCTGCTACAAATTACAGGTCTGGCCCTAGCCTACTTTGTAACCGGCAAACTGGGGACTTTTCTGGCCATTCCACCCGGCTACGCCACCGCCATCTGGCCGCCATCCGGCATTGCGCTGGCTGGCATCCTTATCTACGGCTACCGGGTCTGGCCGGGCATATTCCTGGGATCATTTTGCGTAAATCTATCAACCGCTATTGTTGCCGGTTTTTTTTCGCAGTCACTTAATTCAGTCATCATTACCCTGGCCATCAGTTTGGGTGCGACTTTACAGGCTGTGGCCGGGGCTTATCTGGTTCGCCGGTTTGCCGGTTTTCCCAATTCGCTTACCCGCGAAAAGGATGTGTTTTTATTTTTACTGTTTGGGGGCGTGTTAAGCGCCTTGGTTAATTCGACCCTCTCAGTCTCAACGCTGCTGGTCAGGGGACAAATCACAGCGGCAAATTTTCCGGTTAACTGGGCAACCTGGTGGATGGGCGATGTCTTGGGAATCTTCATCTTTCTTCCCTTGGTATTTGCCTGGATGCAACCTCCCAGCGAGTTGTGGAAGCATAGACGACTGGTGATCACGCTGCCCATTATTGCCATGTTTGCACTAACAACCAGCGCGGTTTTTTATGAGTCGCAAAATGACAAGGAGCGTCTAACACTGGAATTCGATCAACAGGCGCATGAGTTAAATAGCGCTTTGGAAAAATCCATTTCATCGCATATCAATGTGTTACGATCTTTGGGCAGTTTCTACTCCGCCTCATCAACAGTTGACCGCAACTCTTTTCGCACTTTTGTAACTGAGTATCTGGATAATTTTCATGGTATTCAAGCGCTTAGCTGGAATCCGCGTATTTTATCCGCAGATCGAAATGCCTATGAACTCAGTGTCAAAAATGAGGGTTATCCCAGTTTTCAAATAACCGAGCGTAATGCCGCCAAACAGCTTTTACGTGCCGGGGATAGACCTGAATATGTTTCAGTGCGTTTCATTGAACCTTTTCATGGCAATGAATCCGCTTTAGGTTTCGATGTCTATTCTGATGAATTGCGCCATGAAGCCATTGATCGAGCCCGTAATACCGGAGATATCGCCGCAACAGCAAGGATAACGTTAGTTCAAGAGCGCAAAAACCAATTTGGTGCCTTGGCATTTATGCCCGTATATCGAAAAGATCTCCCCCACAAAACACCGGAAGAACGCCAGAACTCTATTTTAGGCTACCTGGTTGCTGTTTTTAGGGGTGAGGACATTATCACCTCAACACTCAATGATCTTAATCGGGATAGAATGTCTTACCAGCTTATTGATGAAAGTGCCGCCAGTGCAGATCAACTCATTTATATCAGTAAATCAGACGGACCAAAAATAACAGTGCAAAAAGAAAAAGGTCTGTTTAGCAGAAATTTTTCATTGGTACATAACTTCATCATCCCTGTTGGCGGCCGACAATGGCGGCTTCAAATTACACCGACGCAAGTCTTTTTTGACTACCATCATTCAAATAACGCCTGGCTTATTTTGTTGGCAGGCTTGATTTTAACCAGTATGGTTAGCTCATTTGCCCTGATGTTTTCCGGGCGTGGAAGCCTGCTCCGCCAATTGGTGGAAGATCGCACAACAGAACTTGCCCAGAGTGATGAACGTTTTCGCGTTACTTTCGAGGGCGCGCCGGTCGGCATTGTCAATGTTTCGCTGGACGGCCATTTTTTAAACGTGAACCAAGGCTTTTGTGATATCGTCGGCTATAGTCGCAATGAGCTTTTATCCATGACCTTCAGGGAATTGACCGATCCTGATTATCATCAATCAGATACCACACTAATATCTCAACTCCTCGCCGGTAAAACTTCCAGCTTCAATAAAGAAAAAAAATATGTGCACAAAAACGGTCAACTGGTTTGGGGCAATTTATCGGTCAAACTAATTCGCGATAAAGAGAACGTTCCAGTTTATTTTGTCGCGGTAGTTGAAAATATCGATCGTCGTAAACAGGCCGAATTACAGTTACAAGAATCAGAATTGCGTTTCCGGGTCGTTGCCGATGCAGCTCCAGTTTTAATCTGGCTGGCGGGCACCGATAAACTCTGCTTTTGGTTTAATCAGACCTGGATGAATTTTACCGGCCGAACACTGGAGCAGGAGCTCGGCAACGGCTGGGCAGAGGGCATCCATCCCGATGATTTGGAGCGTTATCTGGATATTTATATCCGTCATTTTGACCGACGTGAACCCTTCAAGGTGGAATATCGCCTGAAACATAAAGACGGGAACTACCGCTGGATTGACGACCATGGCGTACCCCGCTTTGATGCGGATGGCTTTTTTACAGGATACATTGGCTCCTGCATGGACATTACAGATCTACGCCAGGCCAAACTGGCGGCAGAAGCACTTGCCCGTGCCAAATCCGAATTTTTAGCCAATATGTCTCACGAAATCCGCACGCCTATGAATGCCATCATGGGGCTTTCGCATCTCGCGCTTAATAATGAAGTTCCTGATGAAACCAGAGATTATCTGGAAAAAATCAACAGCGCCTCCAATGATCTGCTGAATATACTTAACGACATTCTCGATCTTTCCAAAATGGAATCGGGACACTTGACCATTACCAACAATAACTTTGATCTTGATAGTTTAACCAACAATATGAACAATCTGTTTCTTGCGACTGCAGAAGAAAAGCGTATTGACTTAAAAATAGACATTGCGCCGAATGTGCCATGCGACCTGACCGGTGATCCACTCAGACTCAAACAGGTTTTAATCAATTTGTTGGGAAACGCTATCAAATTTTCAAGCAATGGCAAGGTTACCCTCAACATTACGCTTTTGGACAGGTCTGAATCACAAGCCAGGTTATTATTTGGCGTTACCGATACCGGCATCGGCATGTCCGATAAGGATATTGAAAAACTGTTCCAGCCTTTCAGTCAGGTTGACGGCTCGATTAGTCGTCGTTTTGGCGGAACAGGTCTTGGTCTGGCGATCAGTAATAACCTGTTGAAGCTGATGAACAGTCACTTTTTGGTGGAAAGCACGCCGGGCAAAGGCAGTACTTTCAGCTTTGAATTGGCACTTGGCTTGTCGCCTGTGACCAGTAAACCAAAAACCGAACCCAACTTGGAATCCCTCCCAGTGGCCTCCAACGATTCAGGCAACTTACTGGCTGGCAAGCGAATTTTGGTCGCTGAAGATATTATGATCAACCAATTGATCATAGGGAAATTCCTAAAGCTTTCCGGCATTATTGTCAGCATGGCCAATAATGGCCTTCAGGCACTGGAGCAATTGGAGGCAGGCGAATTTGATGCGGTGTTGATGGATATTCACATGCCTGAAATGGACGGCTTTGAAGCAACGCAACTGATCCGAAGTCAGCCGCGTTTTGCCACTCTTCCGGTTATCGCCCTGACCGCTGGTGTTACGAAAGAAGAACAGGACAAATGCCTGGCACTCGGTATGAATGATTTTATAGCCAAACCGATCAATCCTGAAAAACTGATCTTGACCTTACAGCAGTGGCTAAAGCCAGTTGAGTAAAATCTTGTTAATGCTTTCCATACAACGCCACAAACTCGGCAACTTTCTTAATTCTTAAACGGCGGATTGCCTCACCTATTTGTGGACCTTGCAACGCCCCGTCCATAACCGAAGAGTTGTCAATCGATGACAAAGCGCTGGCTGCACCTCTTAGCAATTCAGCTTGAGGATAAAGCGTGTTTTCCAAACCGGTTCTGCCTTTGGAATCCGCCTCGCAGGCAAGTAAAAACTCGGGCAATTTATTGCTGGGTTTGTGCGCTCCCAACGCGGTCAGCATATCGGTTAAGGTTGAAGCTCGTAAGTCAAAAGCCTGATGACAATGAGTATGGTATTGCATGACTTGCAACGCCAGCGATTTAAACGAATTGGGCACTCGCAAACGGTTGCACAGCTTTTCCAATACCGGTAACCCTAGGGTTTCATGTCCATAATGATGCGGCCAATCGGCTTTGGGCGTTACTCCTTTGCCCAAATCATGAACCAGGACGGCAAATCTGACTTCGGGATTAACTGACAACAAAGCGGCTTGCTCCAAACACATCATCACATGAACACCGGTATCAATCTCGGGATGATATTTTTCCGGCTGCGGCACGCCAAACAAAGCGTTTATTTCCGGAAAAATAATATTCAATGCGGAACACGTTCTTAAAATCTGGAAAAATGCGCTGGGTGATTTCTCATTTAAGGCTTTAAACAGTTCCGCCCAAACTCGCTCAGGAACCAGATGATCGACTTCGCCTGCCGTCACCATCTCTTGCATCAGTAGCTGTGTTTCTTCAGCCAGTTTAAAACCAAGATGGGCGTAGCGTGCAGCAAAACGGGCAAGACGCAGGATACGAACCGGATCTTCGGCAAAGGCCGGTGAAACATGTCGAAAAATGCGTTGCTCAAGATCAGGTTGTCCGCCGTAAGGATCAATTAACTGTCCTTGAGGGGTTAACGCCATCGCATTGATGGTTAGATCTCGGCGGATTAAATCCTGTTCCAAGGTAACGTCTGGCGCGGCATGAACCGCAAAACCTTTATAACCGGGAGCGGTTTTTCTTTCGGTTCGGGCCAACGCGTACTCTTCATGTGTTTTTGGATGTAAAAAAACCGGGAAATCTTTGCCGACCGAGCGAAAACCCTTATTCAGCATGGATTCGGGAGTTTCGCCGATGACCACCCAATCCTGTTCCTTGACCGGAAGTCCCAGTAATTTATCGCGCACCGCGCCGCCAACAAGGTATATTTCCACAGCGTTACTCAAGTCATTTAATAATGGCGCTAGCATAGCACAGCGGTATTTATAGAGGCATAATGGTGGAGTTAGTTGCTGTAAACCCTATTTTTAATGTCACACACTAAATCAGGAATAACGTGATAACAATTTTTCTAGTCAGTATCTTATTGGGTACAGTTTCCGGCTTAATTGCCGGACTGTTCGGCGTCGGCGGTGGCTTGATTATTGTGCCGATTTTAGCCGTGGTCTTTGCAGCCCAAGGATTCCCGGCAGATTTGGTTATGATCATGTCAGTCGCAACCTCGTTAGCAACCATCATTCTAACCTCAATTTCTTCGGTATTGGCCCACCAGCGATTAAACTCAGTTTTATGGCCTAAAGTAAAAAACTTGGCGCCAGGTATTTTAATCGGCGCGGGAATTGGAGCTGTAGTTGCCGAACAGATAACGGGTAACATTTTGCGCTATGTTTTTATTGTTTACCTGCTCATTATTGGCGTGCAAATGGCTATTCAGTTTAAGCCCAAACCCGGGCGTGAACCGTCATCGAAAGCCTTGGATTTTGGTGCTTCCACTATTATCGGACTGTTTTCGTCGCTGCTGGGTATTGGTGGAGGCACATTGATTGTGCCCTTTTTAGTGCATTTTCAAACACCGATTCGAAATGCCGTTGCGGTGGCCAGCGCCTGCGGTTTACCCATAGCGATTGCCGGAACAATCGGCTATGCACTCTTGGGTAAGGATGCGTTGCATCTGCCCGCCTGGAGTTTGGGTTATATTTATCTGCCCTCTTTTTTCGGGATTGTGCTGACCAGTACCTACACGGCGATGCTAGGCGCAAAGCTTGCCCATAAGCTGCCTGCCGAAAAATTAAAACGTTATTTTTCGCTGTTGCTGTTTGTGATGGCAGCCAAATTGCTGTGGGTTTAAATCAGGTTTATTCCCTTCTGGAAATTTACTTTATTTTTATGGCGCTAAATTTGCGATAATGCCCAATCATTTTATTTACAAGGTATACGTTACGCATGTGGTTTAAAAATCTTAGCATTTTTCGTCTAACTGAAGAATTCACTTCAGCTCCAGCAGACCTGGAACTGAAACTTGAACAAATGGCTTTTCGTCCCTGCGGCAGTCATGAGGAGTCTACTTTCGGCTGGACTTCACCGCTGGGCAAATCCTCGGAACAATTGGTGCATAGTGCGAACGGCTTTTTGATGCTATGCGGGAAAAAGGAAGAAAGAGTTTTGCCTGCGTCTGTTGTCAATGAAATGTTGCAGGAAAAAATTCTTGAAACTGAAGAACAGCAAGGTCGTAAATTGGCAAAAAAAGAACGCACCGCAATCAAGGATGAACTTATCTTTGAGTTATTACCCCGGGCGTTTACTTTTTCGAACAAAACTTACGCCTATATCGACCCCAAAGGCGGCTGGTTAATTGTCGATGCCGCTTCTGCAAAAAAAGCCGAAGACTTACTGAGCAATTTGCGCAAATGTCTGGGCTCCTTACCTGCAGTGCCGATTAATACCATCGAAAAACCCGTTAAAGTCATGACCGAGTGGCTAATCAATCATCAGGCGCCAGACGATATTACTATTGAAGATGAATGTGAATTACGCGCTCCGGAAGAAGAAGGTGGCATTATCCGTTGTAAACGCCATGACCTAAGTCTGCCAGAAATTAAAAATCATCTGGATACCGGCAAAGAAGTCATCAAACTGGCGCTGAATTGGGCTGACCGTCTTTCGTTTATTGTTGATGAAAACCTGTCCATCAAACGCCTGAAGTTTCTTGATTTGATTCAGGATCAGGTTTCCGACATTGATACCGAATCTGAAGCAGAACAGTTTGATGTCGATTTTTCGATTATGTCGCTGGAACTGGCTAATTTTCTTCCCCGCTTACTGGAAGTGTTCGGCGGCGAAAATAAAGCCTGATCGGCAATACTTATCCCCGTTACCATTGCTCAAAAGGCCAATGGCATGCGGGGATATTATCGTTGACTTGCAGCGATACCGGGATAGCCTTACACTGCTGACTCCCGTTTTATCTATCCAAAAATTCTCAAGGAGTTTTCCATGTTAGAAAAAAGCCAACCGGCCCCGCTGTTCATTTCACAAAACCAAAACGATGAAACTGTCAGTCTGTCTGATTTTTCCGGCAAAAAGAATGTTGTTTTGTATTTCTATCCCAAAGATGACACGCCAGGCTGCACCATCGAGGCAAACGAATTCACCCAGCTTGCCGAGGAATTTGCAACCGCAGATACAGTGATTATCGGAGTCAGCAAAGACAGTTGTGCCAGCCATACAGACTTTATAACCAAATTTGATCTGCGCCTGGATTTACTGGCCGATGTGGATGGCGAGCTCTGCGAAAGTTATGGCGTCTGGCGGGAACGCGAAAAAAATGGCGTTAAAAGTATGGCCATTTTCCGCTCTACCTTCGTCATTAACAAAGAAGGTATTTTAGTTGATGTGGAATACGGTGTTACGCCAGACGGCCATGCCCAGGCAGTATTGAACAAAATAAAATCCCTTTGATTTAATCCGGCTAACTCTGGCTTTTTGTAACAAGGCCAGGAACTAAGTTAGTTCCTGGCCTTGTTGCGAGTTATTTTCTGCACGTCCTTCCAGCCCATTATCATAATGACAAAAATAAATTTTACCCTGAGTCATTCCAGCCTCATTGTTTCCAACACCGTCGAATCACTTAAATTTTATTGTGATTTGATTGGCTTGCAACAAACCGAAAGACCCGATTTGGGTTTTCCAGGTGCCTGGTTACAATTGGGCGCCCAACAAATTCATTTATTGGAGTTGGAAAATCCAGATCCAACAACAGGTCGCCCTGTGCATGGTGGTCGTGATCGACACATTGCCTTGAGTGTTGAAGATTTGGCACCGATTAAGGATACTCTGGATAGGACGGGAACGGTTTACACCTTAAGCATCTCCGGCCGAAAAGCGTTATTTTGTCGCGATCCGGACGGCAATGCCCTGGAAATTCTTCAACAGCCTTAAGCCCGGTTATGTTTTCTCTTGTGGAATATATTGCGTATCTTAAAGTAAAGTATAGAAGCGGACAGCAACAAGGTTATTGCGTTTGAAAATATAATCGCCTTGTCATTCAGATAAATACCATAAATAAGCCAGCACAGAACCCCCAAAGTAAAGCTGCTGTACATGCCAAGAGAAAGGGATTCTGTATCCCTGGTTTTTATGATTAAAATTGCTTGGGGCAAAAAAGAAGCCGTAGTGAGTGTGGCCGCTAAATAGCCAATAATTTCAGGAGTGTTTATCATAAAAAGGGAGATATAAAGCCACTATTTTCCTGCTGCGGATTTCTTTAATTTTTTTAGTACGCTCTGACCGATCGCATTTGAAAATTCCTCAATATTTTCAAATTCTTGTGCTTTGGCAAAATTAACGACTGCCATAACTAGCTTTTTTGTTTCGGCGATTTCCTCATGCGATCGGCCACAACCTTGGCAATGAGTTCCATCATAAGTGCATTCATCAATACAGGGACTAAATTTCATGATTTTTTTCCTCTCAATTTTTACAGTTTTATTGTTTGGCATACAACAAATTTAATCAATGCTTGCAATTTTACCACATCGTAAATAAGCCGTTGCCCTCGTTAACCAAAAACTGAAGTTTTCTCATTAAAAAACGCTTCCAAATCTAATCGCCCCGTCAATTATTTGGAACACACCCTTACCTCGTTCCTGATTATTTTTCCAAATGGCATTTCCAAGCTGAATTTCAGTTCCGGCATGAACAGCCTCTTCAGCGATAATCTGAACTTTTTCGGGAAAGGTCATCTGCGACTGCACTTTCAAGTGTTCGGCATGCAGCCGTGGA
>CANNLO010000152.1 GCA_947505055.1 Methylococcaceae bacterium
CATTAATGGCATCAAATTGGCGGGAAATATCAAAATCAAACCGGCAATAGACAGCGCAAAGGTGCTTTCGACACTTTGTTTACGAGGTCGTTGCAACAAATAGCCGCAGCGCGGGCAGTGTGCTTTTTCACCCACTTCAGGAGCAGTTAATTTTAGCAACAAGTCACATTCGGGGCAGGCAGTGAAGTTTATCTGGGTCATGTTAAGTGCAAATATTCAGTGTGTTATGGATATTATCCACGCTGAAGCTCTACTTGTCATTTTGGGCTTTAAGGATAGATTGAGTCTTTTGATGACTAGCAACCAAATGCTATGAGATTGTTTGAAGTATTCGACAGAATGCTTGATTCATTTGTGCGGGTTTATTCTTTTTCTTCGGCCTTTTTGACCCGGATTTTGCTGCCAGCGATTTCCTGACCATTAAGTTTATTGATGGCGGCTTTGGCTTCGCCCTGCTTTGGCATTTCGACAAAGCCAAATCCTTTTGATTTGCCCGTGTCTTTGTCTATTACCACAGAACAGGACTGAACTGTACCGTTTACCTCGAAGATAGTTCGAAGTTCTGCTTCCGTTGTGGTGCGAGCTAAATTGCGTATTAGTAGTTTCATTGGTGTCATCGGGTAGTCAGATTATAAGTCGATTATATACCTTCTTAACGTTAACGACTTTTTATAACGAATTACTCAAATTTTGTCTACCATCGGGCTTTGTCCTTAGCCCTTAAACTATCGCAAGGCGGCAGTGGATTGATGGGCTACTTTTTTGTCCATTTTCATGCCTTCTCCACAACCTGTGAGGGTTAAAACCAAAACACATAGGCATGTTAATATTTTCATAAATTACTCCAAAATGATTGTAAGAACTTGGTCGCTAGGCAAGTCGTTTGGTGAGTTATTGTTTAAAAGGTAAATAAGTAGCCGCATCCTGTTTATAGTTTTGCATGTATTGTTGCTCTCTGACTAAAAAATGATCAATCGCTTTTGCAAAACCGGGATCTTTTATCCAGTGTGCGGAATAAGTAGTGACTGGCTCGAAACCGCGCGAAATCTTATGCTCCCCTTGTGCGCCAGAATCAAAGCGCTTCAAACCATGTTCGATGCAATAATCCAATCCCTGGTAATAACAGGCTTCAAAATGCAGGCTGTTATATTCTTCATAACAACCCCAGTAGCGACCATAGAGAGTATCTGCACCAACAAAACTCAACGCTGCAGCAATTGGGTTATCATCTTTAAAAGCCAGAATCAGTAATAAGAAGTTTCCCATGGTGGCCGCAATTTGCTGAAAGAATGCCAGATTTAAATAGGGCTGTGAACTTCTTTTTAAATAGGTCATCGCGTAAAACCGATAAAAAATCTGCCATTGCTGCTCGCTAACCTCGTCTCCTGCAATCTGCAACAAACTTATACCCTGCTCGCTGACTCGTCTACGTTCACGTTTTAGCATTTTTCGTTTACTGGCATTCATGGTTCCTAGAAAATCATTAAAATCACGGTAACCTTTATTAAACCAGTGAAACTGCACACCTTCACGAATACTTAATCCTGATTCTTTTAACTGTTCTGCTTGTTGTGGTTCAGGGAACAAACAATGCCAAGAAGAAATGTTCTGCTGTTGTGAATGCAGTTTAATGAAAGCCAGTAAAACTCGCATGACCTTAACTTGGTCAGCAGGATCTAGGCATACTATCCTTGATCCTTGGCAGGGTGTAAAGGGAATTGCGCACAACCATTTGGGATAATAATGAATACCCTGTTGCTGATAAGCCTGAGCCCATTGATGATCAAAGACATATTCGCCCCAAGAGTGCTGCTTCAGGTATTGTGGCATCAGCGCAACCAGTTCATCTGCATTCATAACCAGTAAATGGGCAGGCCCCCAGCCGGTTTGTTCACAGATAGAACTACTCTCTTCAAGTGCCAATAAGAATTCATGACGCAAAAAAGGATAAGCATCGCCGACCAGTCGATTCCAATCTGCGCAATCAACTTGGGTCATAGAATTGATTAGTTTTACTTCCATTTTTAAAACCAGTACATTTAAAACAACAGAATATCATCAATCTCAAAAATAATGACTCATAAACCTTTTTCACAAGCCTGCGAAAACAATAAAGAACCTATTTTACAAATTATCAGTCGTGTATTTTGTCAGTCAACTACGGTTTGGGAAATTGGCAGCGGCACCGGACAGCATGGCTGCCATTTTGCAAGACATCTTCCGCATCTCGTATGGCAGCCTACCGATAGAAAAGAAAATATTTCCGCTATTGATTTGTTGCAGGAAGACGCTGAATTAACCAACTTGAAACCGGCCTTGGTGCTGGATGTAAATGATACAGACTGGCCATGCGATGCAATAGAGGCATTATTTACCGCCAATACCTTACACATCATGAGCTGGAAAGAGGTAGGGGTGTTTTTCAGGCGATTGAACGAATATCTGGTTCCCAAGGCATTTATTTGTATTTATGGGCCTTTTAACTATAACGGTGCTTTTACCAGTGATAGTAATGCACATTTTGATCAATGGCTTAAAAGTCAAAATCCGTTGAGCGGTATCAGAAATTTTGAAGACATAATTTCTTTGGCCGCGTCCAATGACTTAAATTTGGTTAATGATTTCGCCATGCCCGCGAACAATCGTTTACTTGTCCTACAAAATAACTGGGAGCTTAATTAGCGTGTTTATTTATTCCTTACCTATTTTCTTTAACAACATTGGTTTAGCCAGTCCTTTAGAGTTGCTGATTATTTTTATGGCGCTCTTTGGGGCCTTGTTTATGGTTGCTTTGTTTTTTGGTAGCGATATGCAACAAAAAACAACTGACAACTATTTATTGGCCGGTTGGAACGGAAGTTCTCCACTCAGTTGGGTGTTCTGGCCATTTTTTGTAATCTTGAATGCGAGTTTATATACGGCTGATACGCTGGCAAAAAACGGACAATTTACGGTGTCCAGTTGGGATGATGTTCATTTAATGCTGTTGCTACCGGCTGTCTGGTGGACCACGGCTGTATGGCGGTGTTCACCCAATACCACGCTATGTGTTTGGTCAGCGTGCGCCAGGTTACTGACGCTCAGTGTGTTTTTTGAATATAGCCTGAAGTTATTGATACGCTTGGATTACCCACGAATTTTCTTTGAGTGTGATGAGTTGTTACTGGATTATGGCAGCTGTTTTTAACTTAAGGTCATTGGAAATGAACTACACACAAGTTAGGAGTCGGCATAAAAAAAGCACAGCGCTATCCGCGATAACTATCATTAGTGGAACTGGGCAGAAAGCGTGAAAAATATGCTTCTATGAATTCTACTGGTGTATTAAATAGACTGATCTGATGCTATTTACAGGCCTGATATAAATCACAAAAGAACAACATTGACGTGTTTGCCAAAGACCTCTTGAACCGTTGGTATCAAATGATCATGATGGCTAAGGAAGATAACTTGGGTTTGTTCGGACAAGGCTTTAAGCGCTTCAAATCCGGATTTTGACCGAATATCATCATAGTTAATAAACAAGTCATCAGCAATGAAGGGTAAAGGCGTGGCCTGTTCCAGGTGCATCTCAAGAGCAGCCAATCTAAGTGCCAAGTAAAGCTGATCTCTTGTGCCATCACTCATACCGGAAATGCCGACTGGTTTGTTATCGGAGCGCAACCCTTCTAAAACCATAGGATCCTTCTCAAAATCAACAATCAGCTTGCTATAACCCCCGGACGTCAATGTCGAAAAGATTGTGCTGGCGCGTTGTAATAAAGGCCCCTGCTTTTCTTCCCGGTAACGGTCAATTGACCAACGAAGCAAACGCCCGGCGGTGAATACTTTTATGTAACGCTCTGCAACATCTGACATTTGTGCAAGCGCTTCTTGGCGTTTAGCCTCCGCTTGCGTTGCCGCATCCGTACCGCCGATTTCCGATAAAAATCGCTGTGCATTTGCATTTTCAGCGGCTAGTGTCGTTTGCCGATTGACCGTATCAGCAAGTTCATCGTTAATTCGTACAAGTTCAGCAGGAAGCAAAACCAGGTTAGCCGCATCAATCTCTGCTTCTATTTGCAGACGCGTTAGGCCATCCCCTCCATTGAGAAGCGTGGTTCTGGCATTGATTATCTCTGTACTAAGACACCGTCGTTCGTCAGAGCGAACAATAGCGTCATTCAACAAAACAGTGTTATCCACGCCGGCTCTTTCCATTAAAGGCTTCAAACTTGCCGTCGCTGTTTGACTGGATTCCTTTGCTTCCAAGACCTGATTAGTTGCAACAAGTAGGGCTTCTTTAAGTCGAGTGCTTTCCGCATAAGAGTCGCGGGCGCGGGTCAAGCGAGCTGCTAATGCTTGCGTTATTTGCTCAGCAAACTGGCTATTAAGCTCGGGCGCAATTATCTGCGCCACTCGATTGGCTTCGACTGTAAATGCGCTCAGATCAGCATTCATGGTATCAATACGCTCGCTCTGTATTTGCCGCATCTTTTCTAATTTTTCTGCTATTTGATCAATAAGTTCAAGAGCACTTTCCACCGCACCACAATCACTGCCCGGCGCTAAGCCAGCCTTGACAAGCGTTGTTGACCAAGCTTCTGCCCAATGACTTTTCGCGGTTTTTGCCTCCTCAGTGCATTGCTTTAAAGTAGTAGCGAGGACCTGAGCGGTAAGCAATTGTGCTGCCAAGGTTTCATGACGAACTCTAGCACTGTCGATAGTTTGTATATAGCCTTCTGCCTGAATACTTAGAACTGACAAGCTATCAGTTTCACCCACTGGAAGCTTTGCTTCTTGTAATGCCATAGCAAGATTGTGTCTGGATTCTGAAATTGATCGACAAAATGAATCCAAATCATCCTGTGTCACCTGGATGACAGCAGCGGCAGTCAGTACTTTGTCGCGTTTAAGCATCCAGGCACCCGCATCTTCCAAGAGCAGGCCATCCAAAACAAGACCAGTCATTTCTTGATTCCATAGCGCATCAAACAGTTGCAGATTTTCTTCCAGACGTGAACACTGCTCTTCTATCATCCGCAGGGTTTGCATCTCCCGTTCTAGTCGATGATTCAAGCTTTGAAGTTCTGTTGCTTCCTCAACATCATCAAGTCGCTTGTCCGCGACTTTGTCAGCATAGGTTAGCTTCTCTTCAAATTTGTGTTCTTCTTGCTGTAGGTCTAGCACACCGGTTTTTATAGCTCTCCATGAGGCATCTCTCTCAGTTCGTGCTTCAATCACCGCCTCAGCTGTTGTGGGCTGATGCAGTTCTTTAAACTGGGCAATTTGCAGTTCAATCTTGGCAATCTCAGTTGTTTGATTTTTTAAGCGCAGTGATTCAGCCTTCCGATCGGCGCTAAGTGCCTGCCGCTCTTGCATTAAACGATTTATTTTTTCTTGCCCGGGAGGCTGTAGCGCCATTAAGTCAGGCAAGTGCTTGCTCCACTGCCCCAGTTCCAGAAATAAACCTTCCAACGCTGACTTCGCCTTGGTCAGCGTAGCCTGTTGTTTCTGAATGGCTACTTCTGTGGCACCGAATGACTTGGCATTTGCTAACGCCGCCCGCAGAGCCGGCTTTATCACTCCGGTATTCAAGTCGACCAATTGTATTGACAGTATTTCAATTTCAGAACACTTGATCTGTTCGGCCTGCTCTGCTGACTGTAAGGTCTTAATCATGCCTCCATGATCACGGATTAGTCGACTAAGCTCACGTCGAATAATCAATGTCGGGAGGCGTTGAGCACAGTCATTTTCAGTGTCAGGTGTCCATCCCAGTTGGGTGCAGCCATGACAAACCACTTGCCAAAGCACCGCTATTTCATATTTTCGATTTGTAATATCTCGATCATAAGCACTGTATTGAAGGCGAAGATTATCCAGTTTGTTGATGTCGGCAGCTATTTCTAGAACGGCTTCATCAACTTCGATCTTTGCCAAGTTTTCGGTGATTTTTCTAAGTTCATTTTTGCGCAGTTCCAGTAGCTGATCGGCTATGGCAAGCTCTCTTTCTGCTGTTATAAGGATGGCAGCGGCGTCGATAGGCAATTCTGTCACATCACCCAATTCAGCCAGTTTATGTTCATTTTCCCTAACAGTAATAAGAAACGGTGCCAGCCTTCGAATACGTTCAAGACTACTACGCTGATTTTGGAGCTGTTGATGGTGTTCACGCTCAATACTCAGCGCTGTTTGCAACGTTTCAACTTTACTATTAGCCTCGGCCCATACTTTAGTTCGTACAGTGGCTTCCTTTAACGCTGTGGTCGCTTTTTCGAGTTGGTCGGCAGCGATATAATACGCTCTGTCATTCGATTTTCTTGGTGCCCAAAGCTTATCCGCTTCGGCAACCAGCGTGTCACGAATTTTACCAAGATTCGCCACACCTGCCGCAGATTGGAACAGAATTTGGCCCACATCGTTCTCGGCATTAAGAATACTATTGCCGCCTGAGACCAAACGTGTATGGTCAAGGCCAAACATTTGATCAAAGAAGCTTCTATCCGCAGCGCCCAAAAATGGCGTCAGCGCAGTATCTGGCAATACTTCATCCAATGGAGAGCGCAGCGTTTTCTTTAGGGCCTTTGCCCGGTGAAAGTCTAATGCGTCAACGGTATTGCTGATGGATGCGCCCAAACGCATTTCATTCAGTGGGTGCAAAAAACTGAGCGGCGAACGCGAGGGGATTCCGAACAATAAATCAACAATGGCAGACCGCAATGTTGATTTGCCTGCCTCATTGGGTCCTACGATCAAATGAAAATCTTGTTTAGTAGTAGGAAACTCAACAACACGGCCAGAGAATTTGCCATATTTGATCAGGTCTAAGCGGTTGAAGCGCATCGTTAGTTCACCTTAGCTAAATGAGACACCAGTCCCGGGCTGACTTCTCGCACTAAAGACTTAAGGTCGCCAGTGCGAATGGCTTTAAAGTATGGGACACTGGTTTGTAATTCCAAAGGCGCTTTATTGACCAGGCCCAACAGCTCTATTTGCAAGTTATTAAGAAAGTCGGGATCTGATTCAGCCGCACAAAGAAGTTCCTGCAAGTCTGAGAGCGCATCGACGCGTGCTCGCAGCTCATCGCCATTATCTACCGCTGAAGTCGCTACCTTGACTTTCTCAATCCAGAGTCGCTCTTCGCCCATGGCAACCGCCAAGGCTAAAACTTCAGCACGCAGTTGCAATTCCAATCCAAAAAGATCACCGTGAGCGTCCGTTTGTCCGACCAAAGTAACTCTTACGGCAAGAGGAAGGGTATGTACGCTGCTATTTAAAAGTTCGTCCAGGCATTTACCTATAGCGCACACGACGTCCTCTAAGGTATGGCTCTCGGTTACATCAACCTCAAGACTTACCCAGCGGAGGACATCAACAAACAGTCGGCTAATGTCCTGAACGCCATGCTCATCAGCAGTCACAATAATCGCTCCGCGCGGACCGGTTTCTCTGATATGGCGCCCCTGAAGGTTGCCAGGAAATACCACCGTCGAAGCACCTTCCCATATTTGATATTCATGAACATGCCCGAGTGCCCAGTACTGATAACCCTTGGCATGAAGCTCGTCGAGACTGCACGGGGCATAGTTCGCATGCGCTGAGTTTCCTTCAAGCGCCGTATGTAGTACACCGATATTTAACATACCCGGCACAGGAACAGGATATCCCGACGCAAGATTTTCTGTGGTCTCTCTCTCCTTAAAGCTGCGTCCATGCAAGACAACCTTTAAGTGTTCCAGACAAAAAGTGCTGGGTTTCTTGGTATCGAAAGTAAAGACATTGTCAGGCAGTTGTAACTTTTTGGTCATTTCACTCTCGGCATCGTGGTTACCGAAAAGCACATAAACAGGAATACCTGCTTTTTTTAGGCGGCCCATTTCTTTGCAGAAATAAATGCCTGTATTATGATCCTTCCAAGTGCCGTCGTAGAGATCGCCAGCAATCACCATAAAGTCAATCTGTTGATCCAGCGCTTCGCTAACTAGATTGGTAAACGCATCGCGAGTCGCCGTGCGCAGCATCTCAATAGGCGCATCAGCATAAGCGGTCAAACCCGTTAACGGACTATCTAAATGTATGTCTGCCGCATGAATAAATTTCATTAACTTGCCCCTATTTGTTTAATGAGTCGTCGATACTTGAAAAGTCAGCAGTAAACACGCTTAATTATTGCGCGATAAATATTCTCAAGATCCAATGCTACTTCATTTTTTAATTCTTCTTTGAAAAGAGGAAATTTAGCTGTCAATCGGTGTCAACTTGGTTAAGTTCTTCAAGTTCCAGGTATTGGGATTTCCAGTAGTCAGCCGCTTTAAGCGCTTCATCTTTTTCAGTGGACAGCTCATTGATACGCACCTTTAAAAGTCGGTTAGCTTCGGTTAATGCCTTAACTTCGTTAAACGACGTTGCAAGCCTGTCATCCGAATTAATCAGATTCTGCCATGCAGTCTTATCGGCTTCCAGGGCTTCAATTACAGTGAGCTGCTCATCAATGATATGGCTCAATTCATTATCGTTATTCGATACTGTTTGCTGGCTAGTCTGAGTCTCTTGCACTATCACCGGAACGGGATCAGGCTTAACGATAACCGGCTTGGCGGGGGAGATTTCTTTAATGGCTTTATTCAAACTTTTTTTGCCATCCAAGACTTCTTTTACCAGTTCTGCCGGTGCTTCTTTAACCAGTTTATCGGCTAACTGCTGGGTACGATGCCCTACCCCCGATTGTTTGGCTCTTGCGGTCGCGGTATCTAATTGAACAGTACTGCTTAACTGCGCATCTGCCTGTGCATTGATCCAGCTTTGGGACGCCGATACAATAGCCGCAGACTGGCCCTGCGTTAAGTGCCGCCGATGCAGGTTTGTCGACAAGATAAATTGTGCTGGATTAACGCCGGTGTATTCGATAATGACAGGAATAATACCCAGCTCACGCAAGGCACGATAGCGGTTGCCACCATCCAAAATCATACCATCAAGTGTATAAATAGGATGTATTTGTCCGTTTTCCTGAAGGTTATCTTTAAGGGAGATAAATTCTGCTTCAGACATTCTCGGAAAGTAGGTGCAAAGCGGATGTAATTCCATCATTGGGGCGTTTTTCTCAGTCATTAATTGGCCTTTATTTAAAGCCGTCATTGTATCATGGCTAATCCGCCTGATTTTAAGTGCTGACAAACCAAGAGCCAAATTGAACACAAAATCAAAACCAAGAACTCGACTAATCGATTCCCGAACATTAAGGATTTTTCCAGGGTATGCTTAAAGAGAAGAACTGGCCCAACGAATAATTTGTGCTGTCAATAATGGATCCAACTCAATAATAGCCGCTAATTTAGCCACATCCGCTGTGGATCGTTAGCCAGTTGCATTATACGCAATGCTATACCCGTCAAAGGTGGCAATGCCTCTAGTCGGCTAATAGCCTCATGCATGTCATAGGGAGACAAGAAATTGTCTTGATGGGAATTAATAGTATTGAGTGTCAAATGATCAGCACCGGAGTCATTATTTCACTTACCAATTTGGCATTTTTAATGCGATTACATTGTCTACGAATACAGATGTCCCTGTACCTGCGCATATTTTTTCCGAAAGGACAATGCTGAATAAGATCTGTATACATAAGCCGAACCAAGAACCTATAGTGACCTTGAATGCAGTCACAGTCGGCAATAGGGCAGATGCCATAATTTTACATTCCTGCCTCTTATTACAGGCTTGACTTTATCGGGTATAAATTCAGGATATAAATGAAATAAGAAAATAACTATTGTTAGAAATACGTAGTTTTTGAGCTATCAAAGGAACATTGTCTTTCAATAGCGAATTTGGAAAAGGTTGTGCCTTTTATTTTACGCTGCCCATTTCAGTTGCATACAACCTGCCCAATCGCAGAAAGGACCACTGACCATGCCATTCAGAAAATCAACACAGAATTCCACATAAAAAATCAAAATAGAAAAGGTGCGACAAATTGTCGCAGCTTTATCTGGACAAGGAATATTTACTTGTATAGAATGCACCCCACTCACTGACAAGAGACGCACTGAAGACCAAAAAAAACAATAATTCCTCAGGTGGGATTTGATGTGAGTAAAATATAGAGGGGAGGAAACCACAGTGGTGTATAGAAATTTAATTACACTCTTGGGTAAAAATAATAATAAATGACAGTACAATTAATGCTGCATTCCATATGCAGTAGTCCACTACAATAATAAAAATATGCGGACAGAGCCGGTGTAGGGAGCTACATCGGCTTTTTTATGCCTGCAATAAACATAACTCTAAAGACAACGAGTGCATCGTGATTTTTTTTACTATACATGCTGGGGAAGACTTATTAAAAATAGATAAAAAAACACGACATGCCAATCGTATGGTGTTAACTAAAGTTTCGGAGTTCAAAAATAACGGCAACATACTGAAATATAAATAAAAAAGTGCCCTACAGGAGTATAATAACGGTTAGTTGAAGACCCAATCAAACTCAAGTAGGACACATAATGAATCGTGCCACAAAAATGACAGAACTACCAGCCCTCACTCTGGATTTTCTGAATGCAAAGGGACTATTAATCGATAATGTCTTCGCGAGTCTCTGGAAAGAAACCGGCATGAAAACCCTATTAAGCC
>CANNLO010000153.1 GCA_947505055.1 Methylococcaceae bacterium
GGAGGTTTTTTTATGTCCGAAATAAAAGCGCTACAATTTTAATAAACGGGTGGATTATGCTTAAAAACATATTGATTTTATGGACCCTATTGCAAGGTTCAGTTCATGCCGACATTTCAGTACCCGAACAGATTAAAGTCCCTGCTGGGTTTAAGCCGATTTTAATGGCACATGCAAAGGGTGACCAAATCTACCAATGCTCTCTAAATAATGGCGAATATATCTGGGAAGTTCAGGCACCTGATGCCAAACTGTTCGATGCACAAGGCCAGATTGTCGGCAATCACCGTGCCGGTCCACTATGGGAATATAAAGAAGGCAGTCAGGTCGTCGGCAGAGTGCTAAAAAAACTTGATATAACGCCTAAATCAGCAATTTCCTGGTTACTGGTCGAAGTCGTTTCTCATAAGGGAAATGGTTTGTTTTCGAAGGTTGCTTATATTAACAGGATTAATACTGAAGGTGGCCTACCGCCCTCTATCGCCTGTAACGCTAATCATGTAGGCGGAGAAAAACGGATTAGCTACAAAGCGGATTATATTTTTTATTCCAAATTACCCGAACATTAGCCTGAGCTTTATTCGCCAAGCACCTGTTTTAAAAAAGGAATAGTCAACTTACGCTTAGCTGCCAAGGACGCTTTATCCAGTTTTCCCAATAAAACCCATAAAGAAGCGAGGTCTCTGGCGTAATGCATCAACAGGAAACGACCGGTTTGTGGCGCAATTTCAAAACCCATTCGTTTAGCTTTAAAGATTAATACGGCTATTTTGTCGTTATCAGTTAAAGGCTGAATTTTTAAGGTTAGCCCCCAATTAAGACGGGTTTTAAGGTCAGGCAATTGAATGGCAATACCATTGGGAGCGGAACAGGCAGAAATGATTAGCTTGTGGCCTCGATCACGGTGTGCATTAAAAAAATTAAAAAAAGCCTGCTCCCATCGTGAGTTCCCGGCTATATGCTCAACATTATCAAAACAAACAACATCAGTCTCATCCAGTCCGTCCAGAATTGAAGGCTCAAGCTGGTTTATATTCGTTAAATCAAAATAAAAAGACCTGAGATTTTGAAGATACGCTTGATGGCTGCAGGCTTGCAAAAGATGACTTTTACCTTGACCTGAATCACCCCAGAGGTATATTTGCTGCTCACCAGCCCCGGCAACACAGTGCTGCAAGTGAGTGATAATTTCCTGTTGAGAGCCCGGATAAAAATCACTAAAGGTTTGATTGGCCCTGAACTCAAAATGTAAGGGAAGTTGCTGCACCATGACCAGTTTTATTTACCCACAAAGCGCACATAGAATGTGGTACCAAAAAATAGCATCAAACTTAAGGCGACTTCAAGTAACGCATATAGCCGCTCGTCTGCATTAACATAGGCCTCAGCACTGCCGTGAAGAAAATAGATCAGGCTCACATAAGCCGCCCAAGCGCAACTTCTAGGCTTTCGATCCAGCAAGCCTCGCATGGGCAGTAATAAAGGAGTAACCGCGACTATCAAAACCAGCGCCACCGGAAAATGGGTGGAAGGAACGAGGATGGTGTTCCAAAGCATCAACAAAATAAACAGTCCAAAAAAACCTGTCAGGGCCGTGCTGTAATAATAAATCGGGTTAATTTTCATGACTGATAAGTGCTCGTTAATAACGGGTGAAACTAAAAATACTAAAACTGTTTTAAACAAAGTGCCGTTTTAGCCAAGCGCGCACCGAGAGCTTTACATAAGGTTTTTTCATAGTCACTTAAGCCGGCATGATCGGTGGCTACGTGACTAGGGCCATACGGCGTACCACCTGAGGTAGTTTCACGTAATGCATGCTCGGTACTAGGCAAGCCCACAATCAGCATACCTTGATGTAACAGCGGTAGCATCATCGATAACAAAGTACTTTCCTGGCCGCCATGCATACTGCCGGTTGAGGTAAAAACCCCGGCAGGCTTGCCGGACAATGCACCTGAAAACCAGAGCTCAGTGGTACCATCAATAAAGTATTTTAGCGGCGCCGCCATATTGCCAAAATGGGTCGGACTGCCCAACGCCAGTCCGTCACAGATTTTCAAATCATCCAGCGTTGCGTAAATTGCACCATTGGCCGGAATGCTCTCGGCTGTTTTTTCGCAGACTGCTGAAATATCAGGGACGGTTCTCAGTACTGCTTCAGCCCCTTCAACTGATGCCACGCCTCTGGCGATATGGTTAGCCATTTCGGCAGTGGTGCCGGAGCGGGAGAAATACAAAATCAGGATTTTTATCATAATAAATTACAAAATAGCCAGAACAGCTTCGGGCGGCCGACCGATTGCAGCCTTGCCGTTGGCAATTACAATAGGTCGTTCGATTAAAATAGGGTGAATAATCATGGCTTTTATCAATGCCAGTCTGGCTAATGAAATGTCTTCCAGTCCGTTGGCTTTATAGTCAGCTTCTTTTTTACGCAGCAACTCGCGCGGCTCCATGCGTAGTTTTTGCAGAATATCCTCAAGTTCTTCAGCACTTGGAGGATTTTTAAGATATTCGACAATCTCAGGCTCAATGCCTTGTGCCTGTATAAGTTGCAAGGTCTGTCTTGATTTGCCGCAACGCGGATTATGATAAATCGTTACGCTCATGGATCGCCCGCTTCTTGAAATAAAAAAGCTATAATAGCATTTTTAATAAAACTCAGGCTTTGAAAAAGGCAATAAAGATGATGGACAAAGTAAAGGATCGATTCAGACAATACTGGATTTTAGCGCGATTTGACAAACCTATCGGTATTCTAATTTTATTGTGGCCTGCACTCTGGGCGCTTTGGGTGGCTAGTAACGGCAAACCCGACTTGCTGGTTTTAACGGTGATCTGTCTGGGCGTGATTTTGATGCGTGCTGCCGGATGTGTGATTAATGACTATGCAGACCGTGACTTTGATCCACATGTAGAGCGCACTCAACAACGACCTATAGCCGCTGGCAAGGTGAAACCAAAAGAAGCTTTGATCGTTTTTGTAGTTTTGTGTCTGCTTGCTTTTGGTCTGGTGTTATTACTGAATATTTATACCATCCTGCTGTCGTTTATCGCCGCATTTTTGGCTGCCAGTTATCCGTTTATGAAACGATACACCCATTTGCCTCAGGCGTATTTAGGCATTGCCTTTGGTTGGGCCGTGCCGATGTCCTTTTCTGCACAAATTAACAGTATTCCTCCGATCGCCTGGCTGATGTATCTGGCTGTGGTTTTGTGGGCTCTGGTTTATGACACCATGTATGCGATGGTTGATAAGGATGACGATTTAAAAATAGGCGTTAAATCGACCGCGATACTTTTTGGTGCTTACGATAGACACATCATGGCCGGCTTACAAGTTATCATTCTGGGCTTACTTATTACTGTTGGACAAATGGCGCTGGCAAGCTGGCCTTTTTATGTCGGACTTTTAATCGCCACAGGCTTGTCGGTGTATCAGCAGAAATTAATTTTTAATCGGGAAAAAGCGCTTTGTTTTAAAGCGTTTTTAAACAGTAACTGGTTTGGTTTGGCGGTATTTATTGGCCTTGCATTTGATTATTGGCTACGGAACCCCTAAGCCAAATGAAAAGAGATTGCTGTTATGGACGACGCGCACAACTAAAGCGATTTTCCCAGTACTTATTTTTCAGACTGGATACCAACACCTTACCGGTACGTTGGCTGGGCGCATGAATAAAATCGTCATTATCGACATAAATGCCGACATGAGAAAACGGTTTGCCATTGGTATTAAAAAAAACCAAATCACCGGAATGAAGTTCATTCTTTGGAACCTGAGCAAGGGATTGCGCCATACCCTGAGAAGTACGCGGCAATGAGATGCCCTGGTGCTCGTAAACATGCTTCACAAAACCACTGCAATCAAAGCCTTCATCAGGTGAACTTTTACCATAACGATAAGGAGCGCCTTGCAAACTCAAGGCATAACTGACCATCGGCAGACGATCTGCAGTTGGCTTGATTTCTGAAACGCTGGCACAACCGGAAAACAATATTATCCCTAGAAGTAAAATACCCCTGTTAAAAAAATCAAGATAATAGTTGGTAGCATAGCGCTTCAAGATAAATATAACCCTTTTGATACCCAATAAAAGTGCCTATAAGCATAGGCTATTCTTTGTTAAATGGCTATATCACAGAGAACATCTCGCACCAAACCCCGCGTAAAGATAGAATACGCATCTTTTACACCCATCGTTGAGAGTACTTTTATGAAATTTACCGTTTTTTTTATCAGTCTGTGCCTGTTTGCTTCAGGCAATAGTTATGCCCTGGAAAAAACCGTTATTCGTATCGGTGTTCAGGCTTTTGGTACAGTCGATTGGGAGTTGGCTGCTTTGCTAACTAATCCCACAGAAGATTTTCAGGTGCAAATCGAACATTTAGCCAATGCCGAAGCGGGTAAAATTGCACTGCAGTCCGGCGCTGTAGATATGATTGTATCAGACTGGATTTGGGTGTCCAGACTGCGCGCTACCGGCTCTGATTTTACTTTTTATCCGTATTCGAACACCTCTGGCGCTTTAATCGTAGAAAAAGACAGCCCTATCCTTTCTGTAAAAGATCTTAAAGGCAAGCACCTCGGAATTGCCGGTGGCGAACTGGATAAAAACTGGCTATTGCTTCAGGCTTTGGCTGGGCAAGAGCATCTGGATTTGAATGCTTTGGTAGAAAAAACCTACGGTGCGCCACCGTTGATCAACGAACAACTTAAACAAAAACGCATAGATGCAGCACTGACCTACTGGCATTTTGCCGCCCGACTTGAAGCCCAGAACTATCGACAGGTCATTGATGGAAAAGGTATTTTAAAGAGTTTGGGAATTAAGGAAGAGGTCCCCAGCCTGGGTTATGTATTTAAACAAGGCTGGGCAAATGACCATAAACAGGCTGTGAACAATTTCTTTAAGGCCAGTAAACAAGCAAAAAACCAATTATGTACCTCAGAAGCCGCCTGGAAAAAAATCCTTCCTTTAACCCAGTCTGATGACTTATCCACTCAAGAAAAACTTCGCCAACGTTATTGCGAAGGCGGCATTGAACATTGGGGCGAAGCGGAACAGCTAGCCGCAAGTCGTATTTATACGATGCTACGCACTTTAAGCAATAATCAGCTAACGGGGCAATCTGAAAACCTGCAACCCGGCACTTTCTGGTCGGTTGAATAAGCATTGCCAAATCTGAAAAAATTTTTGCCTACCTTGTCCTTACTGGCTTTTTTAGCCATATGGCAAGGTGTTGCCGTTTATTTGAACAGTAATACCTTGCCCACTCCCGAAGCGGTTGCCCAGGTTTTCTGGCAGGATTGCGTGTCGGGACAACTGCCTTTTCATCTAGGCGTTACCTTACTAAGACTTGTAGTCAGCTTTAGTATCGCAATGTTGCTGGGTTGCGCGATTGGTATAATGCTGGGCCGGAATAAAAAAATGGATGCCTTTTTTGACAATTGGCTGGTGATTTTCTTAAACGTCCCGGCACTGGTGACCATAATTTTATGCTACGTCTGGTTTGGGCTAGTTGAGTCCTCCGCGATTCTGGCGGTAGTCATCAACAAACTGCCCAATGTCATTGTAACAATCAGGGAAGGCACACGCTCATTAGATCAGGACTTGCTGGACATGGCGCGCTGCTATCATTTTGGCAAGCGCAAAACTCTGGTTCACGTTATCTGGCCTCAACTGCATCCCTTCGTAATGGGAGCTACCCGCTCCGGTCTGGCTTTAATTTGGAAAATTATTTTAGTTGTTGAACTATTAGGCCGTAGCAACGGCATGGGCTACCAATTGCATTTATTCTTTCAATTATTTGATGTTGCGAGTATTTTGGCTTATACCATTGCTTTTGTTGCGGTCATTCAGCTGATAGAACTAATGATTTTAAAGCCACTAGACAAAAAAGCACTGCGATGGCGAAGATGACTGACATTCAGATAAACATCAAAAATAAAACCTATCCGACAGCTACCCAAGCCAGTATCAGCAACTTTAAACTAGCGCTTAAATCCAACGAGTTTATCTGCCTGGTCGGTCCATCTGGCTGTGGAAAAACGACTCTATTAAATATTATTGCCAGTATCGATAAAGATTACGATGGAGAGATTCTGGTAGGACAGCAACACGCATATCCCAAAATCGGCTACATTTTCCAAAATCCGCGCCTGTTACCTTGGCGAACCGTCAGGGGAAATATCGAACTGGTTTTAAATGAGCCGCAGCCTTCAGAAATAATTGATGAATTACTGGAGGTTATGCAATTAACGTCAGTGCAACAATCCTATCCAGAAAGACTGTCATTAGGCATGAGCCGCCGCGTTGCAATCATCAGGGCATTTGCGGTTGACCCTGAAGTGTTATTGATGGATGAGCCTTTTGTATCACTGGATGCGCCAACGGCAAGACTAGCAAGAGAATTATTACTCAAATTATGGCAACAACGTCCGCATACTGTTTTGTTCGTCACTCATGATTTACGCGAAGCCATTGCACTTGCCGATCGTCTGGTATTTTTGTCGGCATCGCCGATGCAGGTCATCAGTGAAATTACCGTAGCCATTCCACGACAGGAACGCCACAATGAATCCGCTATTGAAACCTTCCGGCAACAGTTATTACTGAATCATCCTGAAATAAAACAGCTTTTATGACAACTTCAAGACGTTAAAAACAGTTGCGAATCGTTCAAAAATAATTGATACTCTTGGCCGTAAGCGGGGCAACCACAAGGGCTTGCCCATAAAGTACATCTACTAACCAAGGTTAAGAGCACATGAAAAAAATAATTATCTCAGGACTGACAAGCACTGTTATTGCATTAGTTTCTTTCTCTGCAAATGCGGGCGGAGCTGATCCCTACCCTGCTGCAAACTTCCAACCTAAAGTCATCTATGTTGACAAAGAAGCGGTAAAAGCAACGCCTGATTGCCAACCGCAAAAAACCGCTGAAAAGCAAACTGAATTCGACCCTAAATATCCGGCTGCCAGCTTTACACCTAAAGTCATTTATCCATAAACAAGTTTTTTGAAACAAAAAAAGGGGCTGAGTATTATAAGCCTCCTTTTTTATCGTGTTGTATCTTCAGACTTTACAGATAATTAAATAACGACAAGCCTTTCACTTTGGCAAAAGCTTGCTGAGAAGCCTGTAAAGCGGTTGTCTGTATTTGTAGATTACTGGCTGCCTGAGCATAATCAAGGTCTTGCGTCTGGGAAAGTGTGGCTTGGGTATCCAGAACGAATTTCCCATTTTGGGATTCCTGATTATCCAACGCGTTCAATCTTGTTCCAACACTGGTTTGAGCTTGCAAAAAGCTATCTTGTGCGGCAGCTAAATCAGTTAAAACATTGCCCAGTTGGCTTTGCAATGCCTGAGCAGGTAATACAGCATCAGCTCCTAATTTGCTTAGATTATTATTGGCTAAACTAAAGCCGGCATCATTTAGGAATGTACCGGCAGCATCACTAATTGTAATGTTTGAAGTAGAACCTGTAGCTACCGAAACAAATTCAAGGTTATTGCCATTGCTCCGGGCTTGAATATCCCCTCCATAGCCAGCGTCTGCAAGTTGTGTGTTAATCTCGGTTACAATATCTCCAAGACCAGCCATTTTTTTATTACTTAAATCTATTGTAACTGCTGGCAGTGTTGTTACAGATAAATCAAAAGTCGTGGTGCCGGGTACTTGAGGCGGATTACTATAATCAAGTCCATACCTCAAAAACCGAGAACCGGTAATTTCAGCAGGACTGGCAGTAAAATTTGCACTTAAGCCATCCGATAAAGCCTTTAGAGTATTAAAGATACTTCTGTTGCCATTCTGATCTTTAGCCGGACTGCTGGATTTAATATTTCCAAACACATTAACACCCAAATCACCATCAGCAACCTGGCGAGAAGGTCCAATTTGAATAACCCGCTGTTGCGGTCCTCCCTGATAATCATATTCTCCGGTTGCTGCGTTTTGCGCAAAAGCGGGAACTGTTGCCAGATCACCTGAAAAGATATATTCACCATTGGCATTTTTAGTATTTGCAGCGCTAGCCATTTCCTGAATTAACTGATCTACTTCAGTTTTTATTGACAGCCTGTCGCTGGCATTTAACGTCGCATTCATTCCCTGAATGGTCAACTCCTTGGCGCGATCCAGAATATTGCCTGAGGTTGTTAGTGCTGATTCTTCAATATTGAGTCGACCACGCGCCGTAGCAATATTATTTTGAAACTGTGTGGTTGTTGCAATCGTAGCATTTAAATCCAAGACCCTGACCGCTGCAGCCGGATCATCGGAAGGCGTTAATATTCTAAGTCCTGAACTTAATTGCTGTTGGGTCTGCACCATTTTAGCTTGCTGACTATTCATCGCATTGACGCTCAGCTGTTGCGCCCAAGTTGTTGATATTCTCATTGCTATAACTCCTATCTAACTGCGCCAATCAAGGTATCAAATAAAGACTTAACCACTGCAATTGATTGCGCGGACGCTTGATATGCCTGTTGAAATTTAATCAAGTTAGCCGCCTCTTCATCCAGATTGACTCCTGACAGCCCTTCCCGGGAACCCTTGGCTTGATTTAACAAGGTTTGCTGTGCAGAAGAACTGACTTGGGCTGCCTGTGTCAAAGATCCGACGCTTGAGACAATTTGTCCGTAAGTATCATTCAAGCTTGCATTACCGCCCACCATACCCAGCGTATTTTGAAGAGCCGCTAACTTCAACGCATTTCTATTGTCGCTAGGCATTGGGCCTTTAATAATAGATACCGGCAATTTCGTTACTGGATCAATTTCTACATTGGTAGCGGCAGCAATTTTACGTGGGTCGGTAATATTAACCCCGATTGTCTGGGCCGCAGTGTAAGTGGGTCTGATTAAAAATTGATCCCCAAGTGATAGCGCTTTACCTCCACTCATATCAACCTGCATATTAATGCCCGGCAAAGAGGCATTTGCGGTCGTAGCTGATAAGGTAAACACGCCACTTGCAGGAACGGTCTCAGTCCCGGTTAGATTAATGACCTGACTATCACGAATACGGGTCAAGCTATAACTTGTGCCGCCGGCATAGGTCAAACTAAAATCGCTATAATCCAGGTTTCCAACTGCCCCTTGAGTAACATTGGGATCCTGGAAACTTGCAGTAACGTTCGCTTTACCAATATTCAGTGGACTTGCCAAAACTGGAACAGTTGTAACACCGGAGAAGAGATCAATACCTTGATTACCGGCCAAATCATAACCGCTTTTATGAAGTGAATTAACAGACATCGCCAATCCTACCGCAACCCGCCCTAATTGTTGCTGAGCAGAATCCAGCACTTCATCCCTAAACCTTAATGCGCCGCCTAAGGAACCGCCACTAATCTGACCGGTAATATCATTCGTACCCATCATAGTCTTGATTCCAATTCCCAACTTACTTGGATCTGACTGAGACTGAAAGGTGGTAAATTCCGCAGCCCCATTTTTAAGCACCAGCGCCTGTCCATTTCCGATGAACACACTTGAACTACCATCTGTTTGATGGACAACAGAAACATTAACGATTGCAGCCAATTTTGAGATTAACGCATCCTGCTTATCCAACAAGTCATTAGGCTGTTTCAAGCCCTGACCTTTACCCAGACCAGAGGAAATTTGTACATTAAGATCAGCTATCGATTTGGCCAAAGAGTTAATATCATTAACCTTGGAGCTCATATCATTGTTGTTCTGGGTACGAATCGCTTCAAACTGACTGCTCATCGTGTTCAAACTTTGCGCTAACGTCTCAGCATTAGCTAACAAGACCTGCCTGGATGGAATTGAAGTTGGATCATTGGCGACTTCGTTTGCCGCATTAAAAAAACTGTTCAGAACCGTTGCTATGCCTGTACTCGGATCGGCCATTAAATTATCAACGCGCGTTGAAAGTTGCTGATATTGATCCGCTTCGCC
>CANNLO010000154.1 GCA_947505055.1 Methylococcaceae bacterium
ATACTTAGTTGCACCACAAGCCTTAGCTAATGCAAGAGTGCTGATAGTGTTTAGGATATTCACCTCAATCAAACGCATCAGGGTAAATGGATCTTTCTCACTACGTACGTGCTTTAGTGCAGATAGATTGAGCACATAATCGTAACCACCACTCCACTGCATTAATGCACCAAACTCAGGCTTACCACAATCGATTGCAAAAGTACGAAAATCACCTTGAATATAACCTAGCGTACTGCGTATATCCCGAACCAGCTCCACTACATTATTTTCGCTAATATCTACCACATGCAGCGTCTTGGGCCCACGTTTAAAAATTTCTCTTGTTACCGCTTGCCCTATCGAACCTGCACCACCTATTACTAAAAAACGGCTAGTAGAAACAATTCGTGAAAGATTTTCTTCATGCTGCGAGATGTCAGATACAAAAAGTGGCCGATCACGGCCAATCAACTCAAGTATATTACCCATACATTTTATGTCCTAAAAATATACATTTATTTTAATACACCCTTCTATTGCACATAATCCTCTACTGTCCGACGCAAACCTTCTCTAAGTGAAATAGGTGGCACCCAGCCTAACAACTTATGAGCCTTGCTAATATCTACCTGCAAATTACCGCACAATCGCTTAGCAACTTCACTTTTACGCAACAGCTTAGCAGCAACTTGAATAATTATTGCTGGCAACGGCATTAACCTAGAGTTCACCCCCATCGCAGATGCAGTATATTGTAACAATTGAGTAGTAGAAATATCCGCCCCATCACTCACAAGAAATAGTTGATTTGCCGCTGCTGGATGATGCAGGCAAGTGACAATAAAATCCACAAAATTATCTAACGCAACAAAACTCCGAAGATTATTGATTGCACCTAATGGCAGCGGAATACCTTTATGCAACCAACACATCATCGATAGAAAATTTCCTTTTACACCATGGCCATAGACTAGTACGGGGCGAATAATAACAACCTCCATACCGGTTTCTTTAGCGATAAGTCGCAAACCCACCTCGGCTTCATACTTTGAAATACCGTAGGGATCCAAAGGATTTGCCATGTCTTTTTCAGTAAATGGCCGCCCTATTTTAGTTTGTTCACCATTAACTTTAATCGAGCTGACAAAGATGAATCTATGGACGCCAGCCAATGCAGCCTGCCGAGCTAGATTTAATGTTCCTTCAACATTTACTCGCCGAAATTCAGTCAAAGGATTAGCAGACGGATCTTTCATTACATGCACGCGGGCGGCCGTATGAACTACAGATTGAATTCCGATTAGAGCGCCTGACCAATCAGTGTTGGGCTCCAAATCTCCAACCTCGACAACAGAGCATTCTGTTGGACAAATAATAGGCCTTTTCCTCACCGCTGCAACTGGAAATAATCCGTCGGCAATCAATCGATTTATTACCGATGCTCCAACGAAGCCTGTTGCTCCTGTAATCAGATAAATGCCCACACTCCTTTCCTACATATAACTATTTTTAAAAACTCTTCGTTACTAATGGCGCCTAAAGAATTCGTTCTAACAACCGAATCGGAAGCTTAAATAAAAGTAACAACATATTCGTATACAAACCATTTTCTGCACAAGCCCGAATAATTTCACGATTAAGTACCCAACTAGATTGTATTCCACTACTACTTACACCTCCAGACCGCATTTTCACTATTGTTTCATCAATAAAGCTCCAAGTAATACGATATTTAAGGAGTAGCCGAGCAAGCATTTCGAAATCAGCGGCAATGCGATAATTAGTACGATATAACCCAGCTTTAGTATAACAAGATCTCTTGCAATAAAATGTCGGATGTGGCGGCATTACACCTATTCGTAACATAAATGAGCTAAAACAAGATATACGATATTTCCTTAGCACTCGATTCAAATTAGTAGAATCAACAATGTCTAAACAAGAAAATATTGCATCCACATCACTTGCTAGAAAACGCATAACTATTTTTTCTAATGCCATTGGAGTTGAGAAAAAATCATCTGAGTTAAGCATTCCGATATAATCGCCATTTGCCAAGATAATGCCTTTATTCATTGCATCATAGATGCCCGCATCCTTCTCGCTATGCCAATAATCAATGCTATCTTGATGTTTTCGCAGTATATCCAAGGTTGCATCATTTGAACCTCCATCAATGATGATATATTCGACATTATCATAAGTCTGCTCTAACACACTTCGTATTGTGTGCTCAATTGTTGTCGCGCCATTGTAAACGACTGTAATTATAGTCAACAGAGGTCTCGTTTGTGTCGAGACTTTTTTTATTCCTTTAATTCGCAATCCACCATTATTGCTAACTTCGAATGGTATCGGCGGATATACTTTAGTTGAATCGGCAGCCATCAATCTATATCCACATTATGAATCATCATAAATTGCACTTTGAGTACGACCGTATTCAGACATAATTTTTCAAAGTAAATTAAACTATTTATTGGTTAAAATGTTCACTGCTACTTCTAAATAAATATTCACCGTTATTAACACACTATCACCAAGCACCTAAGCTACTATAGACATCTAACGTTCTACGATGAGTATTATCCCATGAATATTCCTTGGCGATTAAATAGCCCTTCTGGATAAAATTCAGGCGCTCAGAGGAAGCAGCTAGGTGAACTGCATCAGCAATTCCACGTGAATCAATATCAGAAATGACCATCAGCGCATCGCGACCAACTTCACGCACAGCCTTGCAATCAGCACTTAAAACAGGACACCCCGCTCGCATAGCCTCAAGTACTGGGATGCCAAATCCTTCATAACTTGATGGATATATCAGACAAACTGCTTGGTTGTAAAAATAATTTAACTGGTCATCTGAGACAAAACCTAAGTGTTTTACTCGTCTCGCAACAGAGTCAGGCACACCCTTCAGTTCACCGGGGAAAATTAACCCTCCACCAACACAATGTAGCTGAAAATCTGGCAAGTACTCCATTGCTTTCAATACAAGATGGAAATTTTTATATCCTGATCGCTGACCTACAAAAAGCACATAAGGTACAGACCAATTAGGCTCTAGATTCAAATTTCGGAAAACTTGAGAAACACCATTATGAATTACATATAGTTGCTGTCCTGGAACTTCCCCTACCAATTCCAACAAATCTTGTTTTGTTGCTTCTGATACACAAATTACCGCTTGTGCCGCACGAATCGCTTTATTTTTTTGTGTAGTATGCACCCACTGGCGAACACCCGGCTTGAAACGCTCATAAATAAAATCATGAACAGTTACCACACTAGGCAGATTACTCTGACTTGGCAATCGGTAGTAGCTAGAATGGAAAACTGAACTGTTTGAGGGGGTACGACAAGACCGATACCGCTCTAAAAATCTAGCGGCCTGAGAATCGGTTCTTATAATGCTCTTAAATGCTACGCACTCCTGCATCAGCGGCTCATCAAGAATCAATGCAGCTTGCTTTTGAGCATTAGATAAATGTTGCAATAAATGTTGGAAGTAGACACTAATACCACCATGCCGTTGTAGAGAAAAAATAATACCATCGATTACTAACATAAAGTACCAGTCTATCTTTTATCAATCAGCGCAAGGGTAACCTAGTAAATCTTAAAAAAACGTCTATTCATATAAAGCAAAATATTCTATGGATGACGTAAATTTGCATCTATTTTTTTATTGGGGTATGTAACCATTACCAGTATCAATTCCATTTAATAGAAAGAACCAGCCACCATATGCAAAATATATTGAAGTTATTAAAAGGTAAGGGTTAAATCCTCTATTTTTCTGAAGGGCCCAGTACATAAATATAAAAAAAGCGAATATTGCAATTCTATTTGCTCCAACCAATATCGATATTGCAATAATAGCTATGCCTGACAGAAAGACGGTTTTCCTTGCCCATCGAGGAGCAACTAAAATCGTCATAATAGTAAACGCTAGTGGTTTAAAAAAATCGAAGACTCTATCTCTAGTTATGTCTGCAGAGTAATAGTAAATTTTACCGACAATAGCATCGGCAAAATAACCTAGCAAAATAATAAATACACATAAAAATATTATTTTCAGCAACCGTATTTTTAATGATTTTTTTTTAATTTTACTTACAGATTCTTTGAAAGGAAATGACGCCGCCAAAAGTGCTCCAATCTGAAAGTGTGCAAATGAAGATAAGAATAAACTAATCCTGTACCTTGCCCCATGAATCACTGCAAGCAAAAGCAGAATGAATAGCCCAACTTTTAAACGCTCCAATTCAAAAAACAATGCATACACATAATAATTTGTAAAGAACACTAAAAATATTAGCGGTTTGTGTACCTTATTTTTCATTGCCCATATAGCAAACATATATCCGATTAATCCGTTAATGATGGAAAAGAGAAGATCTTTCTCTATCAAAGGAGACAGGAGATACACCAAAGAAAAATATATGGGCTCCTGTGCGCCAAGCATTGAATTATAATCATAAATCCCAATCAATATATCTGGTGACTCACTCATCCGCATATAGAAATTATGGTAAAGAATTTGATCCCCCTCCGTAAAGTAAGGAGTCAGCAAATAACTGAACAGAAATGCTAAAAATCCAAAAACTAAAGTGAAAAAACTAATTCTCATTATTTGTGACAATCATTTAAATTTGAACATACTTTCAGATTGTTAATAACTAATACCAAGGATTTTTTGGTTTTGGTAAGTTTGAAGAGCAGCTTACAATCGCTCGAGCCATATAGTCAGCGGCAACGTGTGGAAGCAATCGAGTACGCACTAAAAGTGCCGCAGATTTCATTTCTCCTCGCATTGCTGAATCGCGAGCTAATTGGGATAGTAAGTCATAAAGCGCATCAGGAATATCTATTCTATAAACACTACCACACCCCCACCTTTTAACTATCGCTCCCGCCCCAACTCGATTGCTACACAAAACTGGCACACCTGCGAGCAACGCTTCATTTACCACGACGCCCCAGCCATCATATCTACTAGGTAATACCAAAAAATCATAGTTAGCAATTTCCTTCTGAGCATAACCAAAATTAATACTTCCCTTATACTCTATATAGGCATTGTCAAAATTGAAATCATTTGGATTGCCATGGCCAAACACGTCGATTTTTACTCCAACTTTAGAGTTATAAAGCTTCTTTGCGGCTTCAATAATAAGATCTACACCCTTTGTTGTTATCAAATTTCCTACAAATATTATTTTACAGATTCCGGTGTTTAGTGATGGAGCCTTAGCAATCACATGCTCATTTAGAGCTGGTACAAAATATCCGAAGGGGAAAACTCTATCCTCTTTAAAGCCAATTGCCATGTATTGTTGTACTGCCAGTGGCGAGATTGCAAACACACCCTCAATATGTTTTCTATATAGAATACCGTACATCTTATATATTAATGGCCTAAGCAATGACTTTATTAAATTAATAAATTTATTGCCCTCCTGCAAGTAACCAACTGCTTCTGTAGCATACGACTCAGATATTAGGAATACTCTCAACCCCATCCTAGTTGCTAGAAATAAAATTAACATCATCCATTTATTCTCAAATGGACTAGCAAATATATGAATTGAATTACAGGTCTCTCTTAATTTATTAACGGAATATCTTAACCTACTTTTATTAGGTATCAGCCTAATTTCAACATCCCTGACGTTTGTTTCTGTCCATCCTTGCGCTGTACGTAATGCATCTTGCCTTCGCATAACATAAACATCTAGTCTTATATTTTCAGCTTTAACTAATGCTTGAAAAGTGTGAGACTGATGATCTGTTAATAGAGGTGTCCAACAAACAACATTAGTCAACATACCCATCGCTTTCAAATAATATATTGGCTAGGAAGAGGCCTACGACACTTGGAGCGAACTTTTTCTCTACATTCAACCTTCCCTGATAAGCTAATTTTGCAGCAGCATTTCGATTAAGAACAATCCAACGAAAGTGTTTGACAAGTACTTCTGGTGTATTTTCCGTCAAATACAATGCACCATTACCCAACACTATCTCTACATCACTAATTTTTGTAGTCAAAACTAGCAATCCAGAAGTGGCTATTTCATTTACCTTGGAAGGGAAAGTTGTATTCGCTAGAATTCCTGCATTGGGCTTAAGAGACAATCCAACATGGCATCTCGATACTATTGACCGATATTCAGCATTCGTCATTCGACCATGGAACCTAACCTCTGGATATCCTGCCTCGCGACTTAATTGCAAAAAATCCTCAACTGCATCCCCCTTGCCAGTAACTTCAATTATCATATTCTGACACCAGCTTTCGCTTCTCTTACGCATGAGCTTGATCGCCTCAACCAACAACATGGATCCTTGCACGCGAGACAAGGTCCCACCAAACAAAACACCCATTATCGGTGCGAGCCAGTTTACTGATACTTCCTCCGATGAACTTGCACATCCATAATAGCTTATCGCAGGTCTAAGAGACGTCATTTTCTCAAGTGCACTACAAGCCAACATCGCCCCTCCAGAACACATTAGATCGAATAACTTTCGCATAAACAACGAACACAAGTGATTGATTGGCTGAGATTTATCTGTAATTTCCCCATCTTCTAAATCCAAAACTGTTCTATATCGAAGAAAAAAGGCCAGGATAAGTGTCAGCGTATACGCGGGCATGCGATTATAAAACAATATTGTTTTTTTTCCACTTAATCGGCGGAAATGCCAAATAAACCATAATGGTGCGATTAAGGAGAATAATTGCGACAATATTGGCACATGAATAAATGGAGCATAAACCACTTGAATACCATTCACACGTTTCACAAACGCAGGAAAGTACATGCCAGAATTATTTTGTCGTCCACGGCCTAAACTTAGTATAATTGGGCGTACTTTTGCTAATCTAATGGCGCTACACATCATGAATATTTTTCTTGATGCTGCGGGACTGTCGGTTGAAATACCTCTTTGTATACGCGTCTTTTCGTCTAATGCATTACAAACAAATATCAGGCGCTTAACCATTCGTTACCTAATTTTACTATCTGTGTTACTGAAAGTTCGCATAAGCCAAAAACCTCTAAAAAAACTTCGTAAATTACACCTACAAATTCTTAATTTGCATCAGCACTATGTATAGATAAGATTCTCATATAAATTTGAATGCATACTGCAAACTACTGAAATCTCAAAATTCTTTATCACTCTATTTCTAGCTGCAATCGACATTGTTATCAAACGCGATTGATTGCCTAACAATAGTTCTATACCTTTTGCAAAATCAACTTCATCATACGGTAATGCAAGATACCCTGTAATGTTATGATCTACAATATCCAGCAATCCACTAGTTGCAAATGCTACAACAGGTGTTCCACATGACATTGCCTCTGTCGCTACTTGACCAAAGCTTTCTAGGATTGACGGTATGCATATAATATCTGCTGCTGAATATGCGACTGCTAAACTTACATCATCATGGAGTCGACCCAAATAAGTTGTCCGAAAACCTAGATTTGACTTCTCTATCGGCTCTGTCGCACCAAAAATAACAATCTCAATTTTGTCTTTTATGGTAGATTGTTTAAGAACCTCTAATGACTTTTTTAATTTCTCAAACCCTTTGTTTGGATCACTGGTGGAGCTCATAGCGCCAAACATAATGATTTTTTTATCCAGCGGCAAATTCAGCAAACCCCTAGCTACCTGTTTGTCTATAGGCTGAAATATCGACGTATCCAACCCATTAGGAATTATCTCAATTCTAGCATCTGCTAACAGACTACTAGTTCTAGCCTGTTCAGCCATCCATCTACTTGGCGCCACAAAAATTGGTTGGTTCTTTTGATAAAGATGTTGTTTTCTGTGCAACCCAAGCGAGCTTAAATCATTCTTATATACACTTCCCAATTGAGGGCATTGTCCGCAACGCTCCCTGAAGGATACACAATCATTTATTATGTGGCACCCACCTGTGAATGGCCATGAGTCATGTAACGTCCAGACAAGCTTCGTAGGCACTTGCTCCAAATTGCGTAACGATAAAAAACCCGAACATAACCAGTGCGCATGAACAATATCTGGGGCAATAGCGTCTATTGAACCTACGAGTTTATTAGGCATCCAGGCAACATGCCATGGTGATTTTCTTTTATTAGGGTAAAATTTCAGAGGTAAAGCATCGATGTAAGGACGCAACATTGCGGTTGCTTTATTAAAGCTCCCTTCATTGCCGCATACCAGTACGCGTTCTCTATCTGCAACCTTCTTACGCACAAGCATCCAAGAGTCCGTACCACTTGCGAGCAACCCACGATGCAACCGACTCGCCGCACGAGCGGCACCACCCTCTTCATCAAAGGTACTTAGGTGAAGAATTTTCATGACGTTTTTATAAAAACACCAACCCATCCATCTTTTTTTCCAATCAAACCGAAAGATAGTTTGAATAGGAGTGCAGACAAAGCGTTAATGAGTGGCATCAACAACTTGCTGCGTGGTAAGTATACAAAGCGCTGATGAGTGGGTCGATAAAAAAATCTTTTATACCAAAGATCCTGCAATTGAATTTTATTACGTGAACGAAACTGCACCTGCGCCTTATCGGCACCAAAAACCATCTGAATGCCAAGAGGCAAATAAGGTTTTATGTGATCAAAATCCTCAAAGAAATAGTCTGTCAAAAGCGGAGTTGCAATTATCAGAACGCCACCTAGTTTTAACAAGTCGAGATACTGATCTATAAACTCAAAACACTTTTCTGGCTCCATGTGTTCTATCACATGGAACATTAATATCGCATCCCATTTTTTATGCGGATTTATATCACTAAAAAAATCTGCCACCGACACACAACTTAACCCATCATTAAGACACGTAGCCACTATTTCCGTATTGATTTCCACTCCAGTCGCATTAATACCATGCGATTCCATAAGTTTCAACATGCGCCCATAACCACATCCAACATCAAGAACATCGCCCTTTCCCGAATATTTATAAAGATAAGAAAGCAAGGTTTTCTCTTCAAGATCGTACTTAATTAGCCCACGGTATAGGTTTTTAATCATTTACATTTAACTCCACTAATTATTCTTTTCAAAATTCTACTCAACTTGAAATATATTCTCTTATACAAAGGGCGATAACCATATACCGTTTCACGCAGAATAACATCCGCCTCGTGGTTTTGAATCATTGCTAGAGGGTGCTTTAAAGGAAAACTCATGGCAACGACCGGTAAATTAGCCAAAGGATGGTCAAGTGAAGTGGGGTGTGTTGCATTATCCCCATAACCCAAATTTGTAACCAAGTTGCTGCAAGGAATTACATTTAGCGCATGATTTTTCCAGCAAGTATAAGTCCATTGAAAATCCCAGTAACTACACTTCGGATTTAGCTTGGCTTCTTTATATGCAATATCAAAAGTTTTCAACCACCCCTCTGCATACCTTCTACCCCCCAGATAATTGGTTAACCACTCCAAAGATCTTAAAGTCGGCCAGTCTTCCATAAAAAAATCATACTCTGCCCATGCTCTTCTCCATGTTGCCCAACCATGAGTCTGGGTATTAATGGAATATAAATAACTATCTTCAATTATATTTTTATCAAGCAAATGATTGTTACCGGAGATCATCATGACTCGCTTATCGTCTTTATAGCGCCCTAGCAACTCATGACAATATGGAAAAAATGAAACATCTGGCGCGCAATCATCTTCCAGAATAATGCAAGTCTCAACTTGCGAAAACACCCAATCCAACCCTTGGGCCGGACTGTGGCCGCATCCAAGATTTACATCAAGAAAACGTCGTCGAACATCACAAGGCCAATCTATTTCATTTATTACAGCCCTAGCTTCTGCACACAACCTTGGGTCATCTGAAACGCCTACCCTAGGGCCATCAGCAATTACAAATAAAGATTTAG
>CANNLO010000155.1 GCA_947505055.1 Methylococcaceae bacterium
AATTGCTTGGAACGGCCTCGATCTACCAGCTTATCAATCACGGGTTGACCTGTTTCCGTTTCAAGTTTCCCAGGTGCTTGGAATTCATCTAAAAAAAACATACCTCTGGGCGTACTGCTATCAGGTATCTTGGGACTATCCAATAGTGAAATGGAATACACCAATATGGCTCTGATAATGCCTGTGCTCATTTCACCCTCAGTGTCATTAGGCTTAATAAATATGGTCTTTATTTTGTAATGACTATCGGTCATGAAGCGATATAGGCTAATTTTCTTCTGCGGTTTGTCGGCATCTACATACCAGAATCTTGCCAAATCACGCAGTCCACCCATAAATGACAACAGGTTAATCATTATTCCAGCAGTGGTGGCGTTCGACTGGACTTGGTTGGTTTCTACATTCAACTCCCCCACCAGTTTTAATGCTTCTGGGTAATAATTCTGCATCATATGGATGAGTTCTTCAGGACTGGATACTAATATATCGGCTATATCCTGCCAGTTATAATTAGGCACACTTTTCACATCTTTAAAGTTGGCTCGCAAATACACTATCATGCCGACAAATATGGCACGTGCTGCATTGGACCACATCGGGTCATTGCCTTTACTGGGGATAATGGCAGCGGCTAACTTCTTAATGAGTCCAATTGAATATAAGTCACGGGCAATGTCCCAGACATGACTCCTAGCATCGGTAGGGTCTAAAATCGCACAGGTGCCATCTTTCTTGTAATAGGCTTTGGTGAATTCATATTTAGGGTCTAACACCACCACCTTTAATTTCTTATCAATCGCACTCTTGATGGCACTGGCCATGTATTGTGATTTACCTGTGCCTGACGCGCCAAATATCAAATGGTGACTGAACACCCGTTTCATGGATAAATCGACGTTGTCTGAAATTCTGGTGAAGGCACCGTGTTTCTTCAGCTCATTCTTGAAGTGTGCCAATAATTTTGTTTCAGCTACTTTAAACTCATGCACCTGCAAGCCTTGCATGTGAACTTCAACTTGTTGCTGGATGGGATTTTGCCAGACCAGTTGCAAACCTTTAATAAAGCCAATAGCACCAGCCAACAACCCAAACCAAAACCTTGTAGTAATGGTGTAATCCAATTGGTAGTGCTGCAAGGTTTCTAAATAACGGTAGTAGACCCATGCCTCATGCTCAAAGCGTGTTGGAAAAATATTATTGATTAAACCCTTAGACCAATACCCTAAATGGGTAAGGTATGACTGATTCACATATTCCGTGGCAGGTGGTCTGGGGAGTATGGGTAAATTGATTAACCATGACAAACTCGTAGCAGCAACAAAGCCTATCAAGCCTAAGCCAATGGAGGCTACTGCGAAATCTTCATGGTAAATAATACGTTTATTGCCGTCATGCAGTAATTGCACTGAGAACCGTGAGCGCCATAACAGTTGGGTAGTTGAGGTTGCCATTATGAAAACCACTTACCTAATATTTGACTTAATATCTCGCCTACGATGACGGTGATACTACATGCCAAAATAAATGGCATTAAACATTTCAGACGGTAACGCGTGGTGGATAGAAAACGTTTAACTCTCACCACAAACATATTGAAGCTTCGGTAATCCCGATAACCTTCCATGGTGGCGAAGGCTGGGTCGTCTTCATATTTCTGCAGGACTTGTTGAAATTCTGCTTCGGTGTTTAATTTACGCATGACGTTCAATTCTCCATAGTGGGTTAAGTTCACTATAAAAAATCAAAATCGTTTGTAAATGGCTGGGTGAAAATAAAGCTGGTGATGCATTACAATTGTTGCACAACTCACCTCTAGCGAAAGTTATTAAGTTAGCTATTCGTCTGAGGCGAAAAGACCGCTTTAGTTACAATAGTACACAATACTAGCTTTATAAACGGCGGTCGATGACCATGGCCGTTTTTTTACCTTCATGAACTTTAACACCTAGACCCCATGTGTATATAAAATCACTATTTTTCTCATACTGATAAACAATTACCTCTGGCATGTTGCGCGGATCAAGCACGCTTCCCAAGCGCATTATGAGTGCTGATGAACATGCTAGGAGAAAATGTATCCGCTTAACACCTTGACCCTTTAATTGAACCATTAACAACTTAAATTCATTGCAAATTTCATTACAACTTTGTTCGTCAACAATACGCTGAAAGATTTTGTCTGATGGCTCCCACTCCACGACAGAGAGGTTTGGGAATGCAGTTGAAATGTCGCCATCTGAAATCGGGTAAGTAATGCCTGATTTCAACACAACTTCGTCAGAAGTTACGTTTGTAGTTTGAGGCAAACCCCATGAGTGTGTAGGTTCACCATCGCTACTCCAAGCCCATCGGCTTTTATTTCGATCCCATTCCGCCCAATGAATTTTCCGCTCATCCTCTAATATGTTGCCTAATAGAAATAAAAATGGAACAGGCGCCAAACCACCTGCGCATATACTTATATCAGCTAAATCCATACCTCCAGTATGTTGATTTAATGTGCTCTCGATATTAACAATGTCGTTAGCAACGTCTTGTAGGTTATTCCCACCAACTAGTGCATCTCGTTTTCTGATAACAACAGGAATGGGCTTGCCGATAACTTCCTTAGGTAGTGATGTATTTAAAGGTGTTGTTATTGCATTACTATATGCATCTATCTGTACGACCAATACAACTTTTCGGTTATTTTCACTTTCAGTCTGCTTTTGCAGCTTATGTTCTACACGAAGTGTCCATGCTGAACCAATTAATATTAGAGTTATACCAAAATACAAAAGGATTGTTGGAGTTTCCGCAGAACTTATTGAGCCATTAAAATCTAGCCATGAAGTTTGAATATTCAGCCAACCAACAAAATTAATACCTACACAAAACGTTAATAAAAGAAGTCCTGCTGAAATCAATTGAGGCCCAGCTCCTTTTACATAACGAGCTTTTATGTAAAAACGAACAAGGTCAATAATTTCATTTTTTATAGTGCTAACAGTTTTATTGCCATTCATATTTTTATCATTCCTAATGAGTGAACTCTTCCGTCACGCTGACCAAGCCAACAACCTATGTATTCAGTGCCAACAATAATATAAACAAGACCTGGGCCACTGTATGTAGCACAACGAAGCATGTTTTCTAGGTCGGCCCAATCAGTTCCAGATGGATGTGGCTTTGGTTCAGGATGGCTGTGCCATAAACCTATCAAGGTTCCACGCCCATCGGTTTTACTATGCCAAGCATCTGCCTTCACCTGATGTCCTTCACCTCTGTAAAAGCTGTGCCGCCTGCGCTTATCACCCCAACATGGTGTGGTAAATAATTCAGCTAACAAACCTTCAGTCTCTATGTCAGTGAAGCCGAGTATAAGCCCTCCTGCTTCACGAGATAATATGCTTATTTGGCGCCAGTTAGACAGTAATTTGATTAATGAAGTGCTTAGGCTGCCACGTATTTCATTGGAAATCTTCCATGCCCAATTACCATTACTTAACTGTTGCAACATTGGCAATCACCACGAATATATTTCTCTCTAGAAACAAAAGAATGAGCACGGCCATTACGTAAAGCGTACCAGAATTCACTCGGTCGCAAATTTACCGCTTTAGCATCATCATCGGATCCTGCCCATCGGTGATAACCAACATCAGTATTAGGTAAAGATAGATCGGTGGCTAAAAGTGCAGTGCGAGTTGCTGAAACTGCCGAATATGGTGTGAAGGCACCACAACCGCTTATTTCTTGGAGTGGGGACTGTCCCGGCGCAAGCATAATAGTGCGTAATGTTTCTGTGGAGGTTGTGCTATCTATTTCGCATAAGCACTCAAGGCAACCTTTTTCACTTGGTTGCATAGAGATGGCATGACCACCAAGATTAGAAGCCTCTACAAATGTACATACTAATTTGCATGTCCAACCTTCACGCCATGCGCGACGAAGCAATAGTCGTTCTCCTGCAATATCGCCTGTAGCCAGAACAATAACATCAAAATTATTTGGTTGAGTATGTTCTAACCATTCTTGCAGTGTGCTTTGGTGTGGAGTTATTTCAACTCCTGGCATTCGATTACGTAGATGTACTGCCAAACCTTCTGCTTTGTTTTGACCAATGAAATTACGAGATAAAACATGCCTACCTAAATTGTTCGCACTCATTTTGTCTGAATCCACAAGAGTTAAATGCCTAACACCTGTTTGGACGAGAAACTCTGCAACACGCGAACCTACAGCCCCAACACCAACAATTGCAATTTTACGATCCAGACTTTGTTGCCCAACTCTGCGAGTTAGGTACTCATGGTATGCAGGCTCAAGCCTGTAAATATGAAACTGCTGTCCTCTTTCAACATTACCCCAGTAAAGCAAAATATGAGCTCCACCAAAGCGATTACTTATTCGCAAAATAACACCACATCCTCTTTTGTTGTCTAAACGACATTGAGACTTGCTTGCTAGGTTTTGACGAAGTTGTTGCCACCAATCATGATTTGGTTTATTTATCAGTGGGGGTAGCTCTTCAATATCCACATCAAGAATAAAAAGTGAATGCCGCCGAGCTTTGTTATTTGCTTCAGGGCTATTGATACGGTCTATTTTCCATTGATTTTTGTCTTTTGAAAATACATCTGCATGAACACGTTGGTTGCTACCTAGCGGTGCATCTAGAGTAAGAGCAGGTATTCCAACATTACGAGCATAGGCTTCCAACTCATCAGCAAAGGCACGCAAGCGCTGAGAGTTTGTGATTGCATGGTTTTCGTTCAATATTTCCATGCTTTTGCTAATAATTGCTTGTATTATCCCCTCATAGTCTTCTGCATCGTAGTTCAGACCCTGCCTATCAAAGGCACAAATAGAACCATCTCCGCCAGTGTGAGGCCACCCCCAAACAGGTTCATCAGTTGCCCAGTGAAGGTATGGTAATGGAGTAAGAGTCCAGTTACATATAGGAAGATAAAATTGCCAAATTTGATTATTGCGCGTTAACTTAAAGTGCCATTGAACTTTATTTCCGATTTCATTGAAAGTGAGATCAGCGGCTCCTTCTTTAATAAGAGCCGCTTCAACAGCCACCTTGAAAACTGACTGTTCTGGTGTCATTAAGCAGAAAGGCCGGTAACTGAAATTGAGCCCTTATTTTTTTTGGTGGTGTCATCTTTTGGCGGGATAGGAAAGTCACCCCCAAACTGCCCATTCAACAGCTTACAGGCCTCGTGTGTATCAGCCTCTAGTTCAGCATCATTTAAAACGTCACGTAACTTAGTTAGTTTTGTCTTAAAATCTTCCATTTGGACATCTGTAACAAATTGCATCAAGTCACATTGGGTTTGAACAGGAAGCCAAATTTCTAACCGATTACCCACCCATCGGTTCAATGTTCTATCTATTAAATTGCGAAGAGCAATCAAATCCAGAGCCTTACCATCCACGCCATCATAAACAGCTTGGAATTGCTGCATAGCCTCAATAGTCAGAGCAATACTAGGAATGTTTTTATGTCCAATTTTTAAATCACGCCAACGCTTTAAATAACGCACCAAACGTCTCCACTGATCCCGATCTGTACCGTTAAAAGCGTCAATGATGGTCTTGTTGAGTTTTTTTGCCTCGGATATTTCCCAGTAACGGTATTGATTGTTAGCAGGGTCGGTTTCACGCCCTCGCGCAAGTTGTGTTGCGCCTAAACTATCGGTGCAATAAATTGCTAAGTCTATATGAAGCTCGCGTTCGCCGTCTTTCATATACTCTACTGTGACACAGGGCTTGCGAATTAGCACCGTTCGATTGTTATGATTAAGAGCGTTTTTAACAAAGCGTTTGAGTGCCACGGGGTCAGGATAGTCGTTCGGCGTACAGTCAAAGATTATACCAATATCCATATCAGGATCGCCTAACAACGGGTTCACACCAGTACTAAGCTCATAACTGCCCTGATGAAAATAGGTGTAAGCAGGTGCGGCTAAATCTATCTTATCTTTCAGATTTTGTAGCAACGTATCGCGTTTCTCACGTAATAAATCGTTGCTATCTACATCTAGCAAAATTTTATTATGGAAAGAAATGAAATGGGATTGTGCATCAGACATAAGGATTATTCCGTTCCATATTAAAAATAACAACTCTTTATGTGGGGCTATTTTTCAGAAATTCAAGGGTTGGTTCGTACATTGTATTACACATAGCCCTTCGAACCGATTCACCAACTCTGGTCAATCGTTCTACGCAACCCTACGGGTAAAATTTTAGTGCGTAGGGTCGTTAACCCCAACAACCATAAGCCTTTTCATTAAGGTTCTACGGTTCTACTCAATATTATTAAATATATATAAAGGTAGGTATAAGTAACCGTTACTCGCTAATAGTACTATTTAGAATAAGTTTTGGTTTTCTGCGTAGAACCATAAAACACCTCTGGAAGGCTGATAAACATTGACTTTGATGGTTCTACGGTGTTTTTCGTGGTGCGTAGAACCTTAACATTGGATAGGTAAAAATATTCTTCGCAGGCCTACAAAGTTAGGTAACATATCCCCCCAACAAAGGCTTTAATAAACGTTAAAGCTGAGTATGAAAAATTTAACGGGAGCGCCGCATGAGAAAGTCTATCGAGGATACGATCAATTGGATTTATTCCGCTGAATGCGGTAACGGCATATTTATGATAGCCCACGAAATAGGCAACACAAAAAATATGGTGTTTTTCTTCATAGACAAGCACGGGATTGCAACCATATTCCGCTCTATGGAACAATATATGCTCTATGTAATGGGCAAAGACTGCGAGCTAATTTACGTAAGTGAAAGCGAATATCCAGAAGAATCTAGAGATGAAGGTGTCGACTTTACTGATGCGTGGTTATACGAGCACATTTATAAAATAGACGAGACCTTCTCAAATGTTGGCAAGTCCTGATTCATCACCTAATCAAAACCCCAGTAATGTTGTTGCTCGCGCTTACATCTGGTCAATCGTTCTACGCAACCCTACGATTAAAATTTTAGTGCGTAGGGTTGTTAAGCCCAGCAACCACAAGCCTTTTAATTAAGGTTCTACGGTTCTACTCAATATTATTAAATATATATAAAGGTAGGTATAAGTAACCGTTACTAGCTAATAGTACTATTTAGAATAAGTTTCAACATTCTGCGTAGAACCATAAAATTACTCTGGAAGGCTTATAAACATTGGCTTCGACGGTTCTACGGTGTTTTTCGTGCTGCGTAGAACCTTGAATATGCAGTCAATAGGCGTACGGGTAATATTTATTACATCAAAAAATAAAAACTGAAATTTGAATCCTTTTTATCGGAATTTTCAGGTTGAGATTTTATCTAATCAGTAAATTCTGCAGTAGGCAGCATCAACATTCCAGGTAAAGCTCTGCTTGTTAAAGTTGAAACAATTTCACAGACACATCCGTATAGGATAGAGGTTCCATTCACTTCAACAATATCCTCTCGATCTTCTTTATCAATTTCATCTGAGACCTGGAAAGTTCCAACAATCCCAACATCAATAGTATATGGGCACAACACCCCATCCAAATTAGGAATTGAGAGTTTAAATGTAATCATAAAATCTTTTGGATCATTTGATTGACCCGAGGCTAAAACAACACTAGTCTCAGTCCGCATGTCGACACCATTAAAATCAAAATCCATAGCGGTGAAAGTCCGCGCCTCTGGATCGGCAAACACCTTTAACATTTCTACAGATACTTTTGTAAAAAAGTAACTTTTAAGCTGCAGCGGACTCGGTATCATATGTGTAATAAGTTGTGTCGTTAATAGTGGATATTATTATTTACCACAATGGTAACAAAAGCAATTATTATGCGGTTAAGATTTATTCGGGTCTCACAATCCTATGCAATTTATCTTATTCACCTAATCAAAATCCCAGAACCCTTCAATTTTCCAGCAACCTTAGCTTTCCGAGCAGATTTACGTGGCTTAACACTCACCTCAACTAATACAGGCTCAATTATCGGCTGAACAACTTCATGGGCTTTCACCACTGAATTAAGCTTACCTTGCACAATGGCTTTCAGCTTCATGACCATCGGATTGCTTGATAACTTTCCCAGTCCACCCAGTTTCAATCGTTCTATGCTGGATAGTGTGTGATTTACCACTTCTTCAGCGCGAGCCATCATCAGCTGATTCAAATTGGGTTGAGCCACTTTTTCTTTCAGCGTTTTACCCAAAGCAATCAATGACGCTCGGTTGGATTCTCGTTTGAAACTTGCCACTACTTCATGGTGTTCAGATTGGGTGGTGTAGAGACTGGTGTTGAACCTTGCTCTGGTCATGCCCACGTTAAACAACTCCTGATTATTATTGAAGGCATTCTCACCATAAATGTAAGTCTGGTTTACCGTCATGCCCTGCGATTTTTCAAAAGTGATGGCATAGGCTAATCGCATCATCTGTGGGTTTCTGATAGTTTTGATTTTATCGTTATCAAACTGAATGGTGAGTTGCCCATTACTCATGCCAATAACGGTGCCGAAGTCACCATTTTTATATTCATCTTTGTTGGTTTTTTCCATGACGATTCTATCGCCTATAAAGAACCGACCTTTTCTGTTTTCATAGCAATCACCAGCCAACTCACCCGATTCAATCCTCTTGTCCTGAATAATGCCATTGATTCTGTCGATGGATTTATTGGTGGAGGTGAGTAGCAACTTGTCCTTAAATAAATTTATATCAGTCAAATAAGCTTCACTGATAGCTGAAATGGTGTCGGTGGTGGTGATATGCTGATTGTTGATATTGCCACTTGTTTCCAACAACGCAAGGGCTTTCATGACATGTGCGCCATCAGCTTTTACCTGTTTCATCTCATCTGATTGATATACGGCTTTAAGTGCGGTGGTTTCTGCCACTTGTAATGCCACAGCATTTTTCTGCCTGCGAATTTCAAGCAAGTAATTCACCTGTGGTTTAATCTCAGCGTCATTTAGAAACTCAGCCAAAGTATTACCAGTGCTCACCGATTGAATCTGATTGGGGTCACCAACTAATACCACCTTGGCATTAGCAAGGTGAGCAGCACTCAATAATTGGTGCATATTCCGCGTGCCAACCATGGAAGCTTCATCTAAAAATATAATGTCATTGGCAGTGAGCTGAACTTTGCCATTGGCTACGTCAAGATTAAGCTTGTCTATGGTGGCGGTGATGTTGCAATCTGTTTCATTGGCTAATGCGGTGGCCACTTTACCAGTAGGCGCTAGACCAATGGTTCTGTATCCATATTCAGATTTATTCGCAATCTTGGTTGCCCAGCCAGTGGCTAATGATTTACCCGTGCCAGGCAAGCCAATCACAATCTGCCCTTTTTTATCATTGAATACCGTTTTGATAAAATCCTGTTGCTCGGCATTCGGGGTGATACCTGTTTCATTCACAATGGCGTTGATTTCAGTTTGGATATTTTTCACACGCAAATCCTGTTTGGCATTGAATAATCCGCGCATAAGTGAAACATTCTGCTCTTCCATCGTAATGAGTGCGTGGGTGGTGTAATTGCATTGTTGGTTGCCATTGCTACCAGCTTGCAGAATCGCCTTGGATTTAGTGAGGGTGCGTAGCAATCTGTCGGCTAATTTTTGTGCTTTGGCACCATGTCCGTGGGTTTTGGCTAACTCAATAATCAAGCCGTTTCTGGTAAAAAATGGTGAAGTATTAGTGAGGGTGTCCAATATGGCCTGATTGGATTTAGGCTTGAATGCAACACCCACTTCACTCTGTGGTTTCATCTGCAAACCCATCGTTGCCACATCGCTGGATAACTGCAAATCTTTAAGTGGCTTGGCTTGATTCTTCTTGGGTTGCTTAATGGCACTCCAGACATCGGCTCGGTGTTTTACACTGGATAT
>CANNLO010000156.1 GCA_947505055.1 Methylococcaceae bacterium
CCTGGTGATGTAGCTCAGCTGGTTAGAGCACAGGATTCATAATCCTGGGGTCGAGGGTTCAAGTCCCTCTTTCACCACCACTTACACGGACAGAGATGTCCAACGAAGTACACGAAACCCGCCTTCTGGCGGGTTTTTTGTTGCCTTTTCGTCCAAAATAGTCTAGGATAATCCAATTAAATCTGTTGGTATTTGTTGGTATTTTTGTTGGTTATTTGCCTATAAAGACAAAATCTATCAGAAATATACCAACACTCTCGCTAATAAAGGATAGGACTATGGCATTGACTGACATCGCAATACGTAGCGCTAAGGCTAAGGAAAAGCCATACAAGCTTTCTGATTCTGGTGGCTTATTTATATTAATTGCTACTACTGGTGGAAAGCTCTGGCGTTATTCGTATCGATTTGATGGTAAACAAAAAACGCTAGCCTTAGGCTCATACCCTGACACGGGACTCAAGGAGGCCAGAGAGCGGCATGCCGTAGCTAGAAAAATATTAGCTGCAGGTGTTGACCCTAATGAGAACCGTAAGAATGAAACAGCCGCAAAGAAGTTAAGCGCTGCTAATAGCTTTGAATTGGTTGCACGTGAATGGTGGCAATCGTATATGAAAAGCAAAGCAGATAGCCACAAAGAGAAAGTTATAAGGCGATTTGAGCTCTACGTATTTCCCTGGTTAGGAAAAAAACCTATTTCAGAAATTACGGCACCTCAATTTCTCGAAGTAATTAAACGCATCGAAAAACAAAATATTGCTGAAACTGCCAAACGTACCCTGCAAACTGCAGGGCAGGTATTTAGATATGCGGTGCAAAATGGAATGATAGAAAGGGACATAACAGCAGACCTTAAAGGTGCATTAGCCGCTACAACAGTAAAGCATATGGCTGCTTTTACGGAACCAAAGGATGTAGCAGAGCTGTTACGCGCTCTTGATGGCTTTAAGGGCACACTTACGGTTCAATGTGCTATCAGATTAGCCCCTTTGGTATTTGTTCGCCCCAGCGAGTTAAGAATGGCTAAATGGTCTGATATTAATTTGGAAGCTGCCACCTGGCAATACTTAGTAAGTAAAACTAAAACAAACCACATTGTCCCACTATCCACCCAAGCGGTAGCAATACTGCGCGAGCTTCATCCCCTCTCAGGGCAAGGAGAATATGTATTCCAGGGCGGTCACTCCCCTCTTAAGCCAATGAGTGAATCAGCAATTAATGCTGCTTTAAAGCGAATGGGCTATGACACAAGGACGCAAATCACTGGTCACGGCTTTAGAGCAATGGCACGTACCATTTTGCACGAGCGCTTAAATATCGACCCAGCAATTATTGAACATCAGCTTGCTCACAAAGTACCAGACACCTTAGGCCAGGCATATAACCGCACTAAGTTTTTAGATCAACGTACGCTCATGATGCAGACCTGGGCTGATTACCTTGATGGGCTGAAAAACGGGGCTAAAATTGTTTCGATTGGAAAGGTTGCATGATGGATGATATTGATAAATTAATAAAAAAATACGGTCATGACATGTTAATTCAATCAATTAGTGAACGTAAGCAATTCAAGTTCTTTGGGAATACCGTAAAACGAGGGGCACCCAGAGATATGCTGGGCGACCTATGGGGCCTAAAGGACGTTTTTAATCACTATAAATCTAGACACCCTAATGAAACAGAGCTGAATATTGCCGACAGGGTTTTAAAGTTGGTAGCAGATTACAAAAGATGGGGAAGTCGTTCGGATTTATATGCTAAGGAGTTGGCTGACCACAAAAACATGTATCAAAAAGTTAGCTGGCTTGCTGACAGGGATCTAAGTGCGAAAACTATTGTTAACAAAGTAAATATAGAAAGGACGGAGTCAAAGCGACTGGCATCTTATCCTGCTGGACTAGATTTTGTTCTAACAGACGAACACTTACTTGATAACGAAGAGCTTGAATATGACCCTCGCGATTACCTGTAAAAATCCTGTCAAGTAATATTTACTGCTTTTTTTAAAGTGCCCGCTTAATACTAGCGGGCTTTTTTATTCCCGAAAAATATAGCGTGAATATTCGGGCATAAAGCCATCGTATAAATACAAGTGCAAAGGCACCTAATTAAATCCTATGGTGCCTACGTAACTTAAATTTTATAGGAATATTAATATGAATATTGAAAAATTAGACAATCAACCAACCTCTGGTTTTTATAGATTACCAACCGTACTAACTAAAATTCCCGTGAGTCGTTCAGCTTGGTATGCTGGGATAAAGGCAGGACGATATCCCGCAGGCCTTAAAATTGCAGCACGATCCACTGCCTGGCTTCAAACGGATATTGAAGAACTATGTGCTCGTCTTGAAAAGGAGGGCAAATAATGACTACATATACAAACACTAACGGCAAATGCCCTCATTGCAAACGTACGATTGACGCTAAAAAAGCAATCCTTACCTTCCCGGGCAATGTTACAGGCAAGAAAATATCACTCGCATTTGCATTATGCATTGATTGTTATGACGCGTTTAAGCACGGAGATACAAATCAGCAAACCGACATCATTAAAACGAGCTATATCAATGTAGTAAATAATCAAAATGCCGACTGGTCTGTGACAAACAGTCTCGCGTTACATGCTCATCAGGGTGATTTTTTTAGTGCCTGGTGGGTTGGAATTGACCTCCCACAAACTTTGTTCGATGCAATAAATGATGGAGTAATTGATGAGTTTGCATTTTTTCCACCGCTTAGTTGCTTGACTGGGGTTCGGCATGTGTAATGTCGCTGACTTTCTTAACAATGGCATTGCACTAGTGCCTATCCCGTTCGGTCAAAAAGGCCCTACTAAAAAAGGTTGGAACGAAAAAAACAATGTAATAACAGACATTGCCAACGAAGCGCAACTTAATGGGTTGAATATAGGCATTGCTCATGCCTACTGCACGCCAAACCCGACCTGCGCCATCGATTTAGATGATTACAACGCCAGTAAGGTTTGGTTGGCTGATAAGGGTATAGATTTAGATGGGCTTCTTTATGCCCCCGATGCCGTAGTTATCCACTCTGGCAAAATAAATAGTTTAAAGCTGCTGTATAGCTTACCTGTAAGAACGTCACCAATGCCCTCTAAGACTGCTAAAAGTCCTGGCAATACTATGATGATTGAGTTTCGCTGCGCAAGCGCTGATGGCCTAACGTTACAGGATGTGCTCCCGCCTAGCATGCATCCATCTGGCACACAGTATAAGTTTGTTGGTGCGGGTTCAATTTTAGCTTTACCTATGATACCGGTAGCTCTCATTAAGGTTTGGAACGAGCTTATAAACGCAAACAAGTCGACCAAAAAAACGCAAACAGCCCGAACGTTAACGCCCGAAACACCTCGCGAGGTTGCCAGAGTAAAAGCAATGTTAAGTCACATCTCTGCCGACTGCGCCTACGAAACATATAGAGACGTAGTGTGGGCTATCTTAAGTACCGAATGGGTATGTGCTGTAAATATAGCCAAAGAATGGTGTGAGACCTCGCCCGAACTGTTTAATGAAACCAGTTTTTGGTCAGTAGTTAATAGCTACAGCTCGGATGTACCAAACCCAATTAAATTAGGCACCCTTTATCACATTGCCAGGGCTGGAGGTTGGAATGGTTAGTGTGGTTAACATACAAAAACCAATGACGGCGTTACTGGCAATTCAAAGTAAGTATGCATTACTAGATTTGTCCGGTGAGCTAAGAATTGTTGATAGGGATAAAATTGCACAAGTATTGTCCGGCAGCGCCAAAGAGATAAGCTTTTATAGGCGCCCGGAAGGGCAAATATTAATATCAAGAGAACTGGAAAACCTACCTTACCCAGTGAATACTAAGGTTGAATTTACCAATTTTATAAACAATCCAGGCACTCATGTATATAACGAAGTGGCATTTAGTCCCTTAGCTACTCCGGCAAGCACTCTGAACTATTGGATTGCACCATCCATTAAACCTATACAAGGTGACTGGTTCGTTATTCAGGAGTTTTTACACACGGTCATTTGCAATAACAACGTGGCCTTGTTTGATTACTTAATTAACTACCTTGCACACATGCTTCAGCGACCACACGAAAAGCCTGGGATTATGATTGTGTTCTTATCGGGACAGGGTTGTGGCAAGGGCACGTTTTATAAGCTTATAAGCAGAATCTGGTCACGTACTACTCTGCAGGTTTGCGATATTAACGAAGTCATTGGTCAGTTTAATGCTGCCTTAGAGCGAAACTATGTTGTTTGTATGGATGAGGCGCTTTTTGCTGGGGATAAGAAGTCGTTGGATAAACTTAAATCACTTGTCACTGAGCCTAAATGCCGTATAGAACAAAAACATCAGCCCTCAAGATCAATAGATTCATACCATCGATTCTTTGCATCTAGCAACCACGACCATTTTGCACATGTAGATAAGGACGACCGGAGGTTTCTATTTATTCGCTTGTCATCAGTACACAAACAAGACCAAATCTACTTTGATGCAGTGAACGATGCACTTGATGACGATGCTGCAATAGCTGCGATGATGCATGACTTAGTGAACCTTGACCTAACTGGATTCAACATCAGAAAAAGGCCTTTAACGGAAGAGCATCTGAGTCAGCGCCTGCAGTCCTTAAGTGGATTTGAGCGTTACTGGTATGAAGTCCTGCAATCAGGATTGTTTAGCGGCTTAATTGAATGGGATAAGCCTAGATTCATATCAACTAAAAACCTAACTGAATACTACAAAGACTACGACAAAAATGCTGATAGGTATAGCCCCATTCAAGAGCAGCAAATTGCATCAATACTTCGCACAATATGTCCGAGTGCAAAAAAATATCGCAAAACAAGCCTGGGAAAACCTGAACGTGGCTATGAATTGCCTGATATTACATTGGCCAGGAAAGAATTTGAAACGATGCTAGGAACGTTTGTCGTATGGGATGAGTTGGATGAGGTTGCCACTAATACCGGAGCTTAGCCAGAGGCCTGGCACTATGAAAGCCTTGTGGGATATTGAATTGAGGGGCGTTGCCACTGTTGCCACTACTTTTAATAATTTAAATAAAAAGAATGGTTTTAGGAAAAACTTTTCAATTTCGTGTGGTAACTCTGGCAACAAAGCTAAATTTGTTTACATAGGTCACCGTTTAATTAAAAAATCGTGCCGTCTCTACCCCCTTCACCCGATGTAATTAACAAAGCTCACGAAGTTAAAGGAGTTCACATGCCATTACCTAGCATAACAAAGCATCGCGCCAAGCAATGCACCGCCAAGAGCAAAAGAACTGGTCTACCTTGTAATAACCCAGCAGCCTATGGGTGCAGAACTTGCCGTATGCACGGAGCACGCAAAGCCGAATCAATTAAACGAGGTAAAGACCACGTTAACTTCGTGCACGGCAGACGCACACTAGAAGCCCAATTAGAACAAAGCGCCACCTCTCGCAGACTGCAGCAATTAGAAGACGCTCTTCACCTGCTTAAAATGACAACAGCTAAACGGTCACAAGGCCGCAAAGCTAATGGCTACTGCAAAATCAATTCGGTAGACGAGATTAAAAATGGGATAGTATAACTTTTGACTGAATGCATTTTTGGTAGATTTAAGGCAGTATCAGCCAATAAGCGGCTGCTTCCTATAGCCTCTTCTATCATGCGATAATGTAAAAAAAATAAGGTAGTTGAAACGTATGGCAAACGAAAATAGTCTTTTACATTCTGCAAAGCGAAATAAGAAAGACGAGTTCTACACCCAAATCGTCGATATTGAGCGCGAAATGCGGCACTACCGCAGTCACTTTAAAGACAAAGTGGTTTATTGTAACTGTGACGATCCGTATATCAGCGCATTCTTCGAGTACTTCACAAAAAACTTTGAATTTTTTGGATTAAAAAAACTTATCACGACCTGCTACAAGAGTCAGCGAATGGATCTGTTTAGTCAAAATGATGCACAACAAGCAATCAAACTTGAGTACACAGGCGGCGCACCCAACAGCTTACCAAAACCTGATGATATTGGTGTAACGTCACTCAAGGGAGACGGTGATTTCCGAAGCTCCGAGTGTATTGAAATCTTAAAGGAAGCTGATATTGTTGTTACCAATCCTCCATTTTCTTTATTTAGTGAATATGTTGCACAACTGGCCGACTTTGGCAAAAAATTCATCATCATCGGTCACCAGAATGCAATTACCTACAAGGATGTATTTCCACTCATCAAACAAAATAAAATGTGGTTGGGTTACGGCTTCAAAAGAAATATGGCTCATTTTAGCGCCCCCCACTATGAGGATTCAGCTTCTGATAACGATCACCGGGACGGCATGATTAGAGTATCAGGTGTGGTATGGTATACCAATCTAGACCACAACAAACGGCACGAGGAAATGATTATGGTCCAGCATTTCCACTGCAACGAGGCTAGCTACCCACGCTACGACAATTATGATGCTATCGAAGTCTCAATGACACAGAACATTCCTTTGGATTACGAAGGCGCAATGGGTGTACCGATCACCTTTCTTACCAAATACAACCCCGATCAATTCGAAATTATTGGCTGTAGTTACTCTTACGGAGAGCCGGTTGGATACCACAAAGATGGCGCTAGTTTTGATGTGTCCGTCGGTGGAAATCAAAAATACAAACGTCTTTTCATCCGTAACCGTAACCCAATAATCCCGGAGGCATAATGGACATTGCATTAAAGAGCATTACGGTCAGAGAATTGGTCGAGAACTACCAAGACAACCAAGAAGCTGGTGTGGTTGGTTATGGTGGCATTTTAAATATTCGTCCGCCTTATCAGCGTGAGTTTGTTTACAACGACAAGCAGCGTGAGGCTGTGATTGATACTATAACCAGGGGCTTTCCACTCAATACGATGTACTGGGCTATGACTAGCGATGGTTTCGAGATTATCGACGGCCAGCAGCGCACTATTTCAATTTGCCAGTATGCGGACGGCGTCTTTTCATATAAGAACCGCTATTTTCACAACCTACAGCAAGATGAAAAGGAAGCGATACTTAATTACAAGCTAACTGTGTACCAGTGCCAAGGCGCCGATAGTGAGAAGCTAGACTGGTTCCGCACCATCAATATCGCCGGTGAGAAACTGACAGAGCAAGAGTTACGAAATGCAGTCTACGCTGGTCCCTGGACGGCAGATGCTAAGCGTTACTTCTCCAAGACGCAATGTGCTGCTTGGCTTCTTGCCGAGAAATACATTAACGGCTCACCTATACGCCAAGACTACCTGGAAAAGACAATCTCCTGGTTGAATGAGGGCGACATAGACGGATATATGGCTAGTCACCAACATGACAAGAACGCCAACCCAATCTGGCTCTATTTTCAAGCTGTCATAAGTTGGGTCAATGCCACGTTTCCAAACTATCGTAATGAGATGAAAGGCATTGAGTGGGGGGTGCTTTATAACGTCCACAAGGATGACAATCTAGACCCAGCAACACTTGAAGCTGAAACAGCCCGACTCATGTCCGATGACGAAGTGACAAAGAAAAAAGGAGTGTATGAGTTTCTACTCACGAAAAATGAAAAACACTTAAGCATACGCACATTCACAGATAGCAATAAACGCACTCTCTACGAACGTCAAAATGGTATATGTAATACATGCAAGGAACATTTCAATATTGGCCAGATGGAGGCAGACCATATAACACCGTGGTCACAAGGAGGTAAGACAGAGCTGATCAATGGACAAATGCTCTGCCGTGAATGTAATAGAAGAAAATCCGACCGTTAATATAATTAATACTGCTAGTTCTAGCCTATGTCAAAAATTAAATCGGTAGCAGCCTTATGCTTGCTGACATTATTGTGGCTACTGGCCTGGGCATACTTCGCACTCAATGCAGCCTCCCTTTATTCCTCAGTATTTGCCAACTCAAGATTTACAGCCAGTTTTTACCAATGTCTTCACGTCAACTTATTTCGTACGGTCTTATACCTAGTTTTTTTCTATGGGCAGTTGCTGGTATTTAAAGCAGTTGCTGGTGGACAATCAGGGATAGCGGAGTATTTCAAAATACCGTTTAGCATTGCTGCAATAAAGACAAACATCACTCGGTTAAAGGGATTGAAAAATCAGCAGGCTGGGACTAATTTAAAACTGATTATAAAAAACTTAATCTGGGTTTCTTACTGGTACTTTATAAGCTTTAGTATTTTCTGGTTATCTGCCAGTCATTTTATGGGGGACTGCGATAATGGTGATCTGGAATGCACCTGTAACAACCTACCCTACTTGCTTCCCGCCTTCTTAGTAACACTGATAGTCGGCTGCTTGTTTATTACATATTCAAACTACATGAAAAAAGGTTGAATGAAAATTTAAGGGAACAAAAAAGGCGGGGATTAGCCGCCTTTTAAACTATTCTTTTTCTAAGACAATAGAGACTTCTTCTGGATACCTATACATAGCGCCAGTAATCATGTCTGTAATACCGAAGTCAATCAGCACTCCAGTTACGCCCGCTCCTGTGGCACCACTAACTATTTTTGTTACCTGTTGCTTATGACCAGGCGCTGTACAAGTCACCACTATGTCATCTTTATCTTTGCCAACCTGAATAGTATTTAATGAGGTGCTTATACTGCCCAATTTTCCATCGCCGACACGATTAACATCGCATTTCGTATCTTTTGGCTCTAACTTAAATACTATTATTTGCTGCGTGCCTTGAGTAACTGTTGCACATCCCGTCAAAAATAAAATGGCCGTTAGGGTAAAAAAACTTATTTATTGATTGCATTTAGTTACTCCATTAAGATTACGTAAGATGTACTACTTTGTTTATGATGCTAATTTAAGCGAATATTATTAAACATTATATGCTGCATTAAGAATCCAACAAACCATTAAAATCTTATAGTCAATTTGATTTTGGATAGTAATCATAAAACTATAAACACAGTATTAGGAGAAAGCTTTGAAAAAGAATATAGCTTGGATGGCGCTTTTGTTTCTCAGTGCAATGGGATTTGTTGGTTGTGCTGACACTATGTATAACGTACGAACAACCCTTGGCACTACGATGATGCCAAAGGGGTCAAGTTTCACAGCTCCAATAGAAAAAAGTAGCACTGAGGCTGTAGTCTACATATACCGACCTATTGGATGGGCGCAGACGCCTGACATTTTTTTAAATGACAGAAATTTAACAGCTCTTGCTGAAGGTTCTTATTTCGTCGAAAAATTAAAACCAGGAACGGTTAAAATTTTAGTGCAAGGAAATCATAATCGTGACTGGAGTTTTGGTCCAATTGGTGTATCGGTGAACGCAAATGCAGGAGAGCGAAGATACTACCGAATTGGCACTGGCATCAATGGAATTTTTATAACGCCAATTATTGGCGGATATAGCAGAGAAATGAGGATAGAAGAAGTTCCAGAGGATTTCGCACTTCAAGACTTATCTAAACTTCGTTCAATGAGGTAATACGTCCAAATAGCTTATCGTTCGTCCAAAACCCAGTGTAAGTATAGCCAGATGGTACCGAATTTAGAAAGTGGCTGGTGGGGGTATGGTGGGGTCTGGATATTTAGCTTTTCGATAGGGGTACGCTAGACAACTTTGTGAAGTCATACAATAACTATTGTTGGTATATTTGTTGGTATGTAATAAAAATAAAATGTTAAAGTCTAATCCTGTGTTATGTTTTATATGGTTGTTTGGGGGACTCTTTCCCACCAAAACAGGGTTTCACAAAGCATCGTGACCCTTCAAAAGCCCCTTAGCTAATAGCTTTGGGGCTTTTTCTTTACATCATACCGTCGCATCTAATTGCTTGACATA
>CANNLO010000157.1 GCA_947505055.1 Methylococcaceae bacterium
AAACTGGGTTTCCGCAGCTTTAATGAGATGATTGGACGCTCAGATCTGCTGGATATACAGCGCTCACTGAACCATTGGAAAACTGAGGGCCTCGATTTCAGCCGGGTCTTTTATAAACCAGCCGTTGAACTTAATACCATTGTTTATCATCATGAAAGTCAAGATCACGGACTGACTCATGCTATGGATCATAGCTTGATTGCTGAAGCTAAATCTGCCTTGGAAAATGGTGCTCCCGTTATTATAAATACGCTGATTCATAACATAAACCGTACCTTCGGAGCTATGCTTTCAGGTGAAGTCGCAAAACGTTATGGAAATAATGGCTTACCCGATGACACCATACTTATCAACGTTAAAGGTACGGCAGGTCAAAGTTTTGGCGCGTTTCTGGCTCAAGGCATCAGCATTAACCTTGAAGGCGAAGGCAACGATTATGTAGGCAAAGGCATGAGCGGCGGACGTATCGCCATTTATCAACCTAAAGATTGCCCAATAAATCCTGCCGAAAATATTATTGTTGGCAATACTGTTCTTTATGGTGCCACCAACGGCGAATGTTATTTTAGCGGCGTTGCAGGCGAACGTTTTGCCGTTCGCAACTCCGGCGCACTAACAGTAGTCGAGGGTGTTGGCGATCATGGCTGTGAATATATGACCGGAGGAGTCGTGGTGGTACTCGGCCAAACCGGACGCAACTTCGCTGCTGGTATGTCGGGCGGTGTTGCTTATGTTCTCGATGAAGCAGGCGATTTTGACAAACGATGCAATATGGCCATGGTAGAAATCGAACCCATCCCCGAAGAAGATGACATGCTGGAAGCCATCGCTCATCAGGGAGGCGACATGCAAACTCATGGCCGCGTGCAAATCATGTCCGACATGACTAGACATGATGCGCAACGCTTGAAACACTTAATCGAAAATCATAAGCGCTACACCAATAGTGCTAGAGCTGAGCACATCTTGAATAACTGGCAGGATTATTTGCCACGCTTTGTAAAGGTCATGCCAGTCGATTACCGTGAAGCCTTAAAACAAATTAAAGCGGAACAATTAGCTGCAGCCGCATAATAATTGCGACGCCAAGCATATCGTACTTCACAATTCGGAATTATGCCGACTCTCCAATACTGGAGAGTTTGTCTATAGATAACTTATAACCGAGTTGACGTGCTAACAAATACATTAAAGTAGAAGGTATTAAAAATGGGTAAACCAACCGGGTTTATGGAACTACCACGCACCGAACGAGAAACCACTTCGCCGAGTGACCGTCTCAAGCATTATCGCGAATTTACGATATCCCCCAGCGAGACCGAACTCGCGCAACAGGGCTCAAGATGTATGGATTGCGGCATTCCTTTTTGCCATCAAGGCTGCCCTGTTAACAACATTATTCCGGATTGGAATGACGGTGTTTATCAAGGTGATTGGCAAAAATCGCTGGAAATTTTACATAGCACCAATAATTTTCCCGAATTTACCGGCCGTATCTGCCCCGCACCTTGTGAAGCTGCCTGCACACTTAATTTGCAGGATCAACCCGTCACCATTAAGTCGATAGAATGCGCCATTATCGACAAAGGTTGGGAAATGGGTTGGGTAAAACCTCAAATCCCGGCTAAACGTACAGGCAAAAGAGTTGCGATTATTGGTTCCGGACCTGCAGGACTCGCCAGCGCTCAACAACTGGCTCGTGCCGGACATGAAGTCGTCGTCTATGAAAAAAATGATAGAATCGGCGGCTTGTTGCGCTACGGCATTCCCGATTTCAAGATGGAAAAGAATTTAATTGATCGTCGTATTTCCCAAATGCAGGCCGAGGGCGTCAGCTTCAGACCTAACAGTCATATTGGCACTGATATATCCGCACAGAAATTACTCGCAGAATATGATGCTGTCATTTTAGCCGTCGGCTCTGAAAAACCGCGTGATCTCGATGTTTCCGGTCGCAACGACTTAACAGGCGTGCATTTTGCTATGGATTTCTTACGCCAACAAAACAAACGAAATGCTGGAGATATTATCGGTGAAGATATTGCCATCACTGCAACCGGCAAACATGTAGTCGTTATCGGCGGCGGCGATACCGGATCTGATTGCATAGGAACCTCTCTTCGTCAGGGCGCGGCCTCCGTAATTCAGCTTGAAATCATGCCGGAACCGCCCGAAAAGGAAAACAAGTTACTGACCTGGCCACAGTGGCCCAACAAGTTGCGTACAACTTCATCGCATAATGAAGGCATCAAAAAACGCTACTGGAGTGTAAACACTAAAAGTGTTATCGGCAAAGACGGGAAAATCTCTCATCTCAATGCGGTAGAAGTCGAATGGAAACAAGAGGGCGGTCAGTGGAAAATGACTGAAAAACCTGATAGCGCTTTTACTTTAGATGCTGATCTTGTCCTTATCGCAACCGGCTTTGTTCATCCTGTACACGAAGGTCTTTTGCTGGAACTTGGGGTTGAACTTGAACGTAACAATATCAAAGCAACCGAGAAACACTATCGCACTTCTGTTGATAAAGTGTTTGCTGCAGGTGATGGAAGGCGAGGACAATCGTTGGTAGTCTGGGCTATTCGTGAAGGCAGACAGGCAGCCAAAGCTGTGGATGAATTTTTGATGGGCAGTTCTGAACTTCCGAGATAATAATTTGGGTTAGGCGTGACATCTAACCCTCGGTTACAAGGCTTTAGTCTTTGTTTTCAAACACCGTTTACATTGGTAAACGGTGATTAACTTCCCCTGCTTCACATCAAACTGTTTTTCGTTTGAAACCTCCCATTTATGAAAGCCGCTACGACATAAAGTATTGCCTTTATGCCGTTCAATGGTTTTAGGCCGTTTAAATTGAATTACGTCACCCATGACTGTTCTCTATACAAAATGAAAATAGCTTTCGACAAGTTTGCAAGGTGAATTAACAGCCTTATCGTTAATCCAATATTTTTTACCTTTTAAAGATCAATCATTTTTTAACGATAGTATTCCAAGCAGCAAGCCAGGCTTGCGACTGATAAAATTCAGCTTTTTTATCAAGAAAACCTGTTAATTTGAGTCGCAGAGTATTTTCAATAATGCCGAAAAAATGAGCGTAAGCCAGTTCCGGACTCATACTACGAATTTCTCCTGTCGAAATACCCTCATCAATAATCCTGATTATTTTTTTAACCGCTGCTGAATCACAGAGCGCTTGAGCCTCAGGTATAAATTCACTAACTTTGCTGATTAACAAAAAACGCATCACATCGGGCGCATCTTCTGTTAACTTAAAAAACAAATCAACTATAGCTCTTAATTGTTCAGATGAATTTTCATTTTTAAGCTTTATCTCGTCAATTGAGTGACTCAAACTATTATGAATATTTTCATATAACTGAGCAGCTATAGCTTGTTTGGTTTTAAATTGTTTATGAATGATACCAATGGTATTTATTCCTGCAGCATCCTTTATATCGATGAGCGATGTATTGAAATATCCATTGTTGGCAAACAACTGCAAAGCAGCCAATAATATTTCATCGTGAACTTCGAGTTTCTCTTGAATATCTTCTATTTCCTGATCCATGTTCTTCTTTAACAGCCAATTCAATATGCTGCATTGGTATGAGAGTGATAATCCAGGCCCACAGTAATAGACCCAATTCTATTTTGCAGTCAACACTGCCAGTGCTGACCTTAAGTAATTAATCATCGACCATAAAGTCAATATAGCCGCAATATATAACAAACCGTATCCGCAATAATTAATCGGAATACCGAATAAATCATCCCGATACAACAACAACCCTATCGCCAGCATTTGCGCAGACGTTTTCCATTTACCCAATTGGGAAACTTTCACCTGTGCTCGCTGTCCTATTTCCGCCATCCATTCACGTAGCGAAGCAATAGTGATCTCTCTTCCAATAATAATTGCTGCAGGAATTGCCAGGTAAGGACTGGCTTGCTGTTGTACGATCAGTACCAAAACCATGGCAACCATCAGCTTATCCGCCACAGGATCTAAAAAAGCCCCAAAAGGGGTTTCCAGATTCATTTTTCTGGCAAGATAACCGTCCAACCAATCAGTAATTCCAGCCGCTAAGAAAATCAGCATGCAGGCAACATTGGAATATTCCCAGGGCAAATAAAAAACCACCGTTAATAACGGGATTAACGCGATTCTTAAGAGCGTGAGATTTGTAGGTATATTAAATTCAATTATCATCTGGATGATGAAATAGTTCGTAAATCCGTTGTGCCAGTTGACGACTGATGCCGTCTACGCTACAAAGTGCATCCACACCAGCCTGTGAAATACCTTGCAGCCCCCCAAATTGTTTCAATAAAATCTGTCGCCGTTTAGGCCCCAATCCTGGAATGGCTTCCATAGCCGATTGTTTTTTTGCCTTGCCTCGACGCTGCCTATGTCCAGTTATCGCAAACCGATGTGCTTCATCACGAATATGTTGAATCAACAACAAGCCGCTAGCCCCCGGTTTAATATCTATTGGCTGATCTTGCTCAACGCGTATCAGCTTTTCCATACCGGGCTTTCTATCCGGACCCTTTGAAACGCCGACTATCATAACATTGTTTATGTCTAATTCCGCCAATGCCTTTTGCGCTTCTCGCACCTGACCTTTGCCGCCATCAATAAACAAGATATCCGGCGCTTCATGCTCGCCCAACTTTAAACGTTTAAATCGCCTTAAAACCGCTTGGTGTATGGCCGCGTAATCGTCACCGCCAGTTATGCCTTCAATATTAAACCGCCGATAAGCTGATTTAACCGGTCCTTCCCGATCGAAAACAACGCAAGAGGCAACTGTCTTTTCACCTTGAGTATGACTAATATCAAAACATTCCAGACGCTTTGGGATTTCTTTACAACCCAGTTCATCCTTAAGATTTAAGAATCGCGCATAAATCCCCTGTTTATCTGACAGCTTGCCCTGTAAAGAATTCTCGGCGTTCGTACTGGCCATTTGCAACCATTTTAAACGCTCACCTCTGACGTTGGTAGAAATAGCAACCGCATGTTTTGCCTGAACCGACAAAACCTCCATCAATAAATTGGTTTCTTCAGGCTCATGACTGACGATTAATTCATTTGGGAGCTGTTTATCGATATAATATTGCGGGATGAATGCCTGAATAATAGCAGCCGGCTCATGTTGTTCAGCGATCTTGGGAAAGAACACCTTGTTACCCAAGTGCTGTCCGTTACGAATAAAAAACACTTGCACACAAGCTACGCCAGCCTTGGTTGCGCAAGCAATAATATCAACGTCACCTTTTTCGCCATGCACAAAATGTTTTTCCAGCACCGAACGTAATTTTGCGATTTGATCTCTAAAACCAGCAGCCTGCTCAAAATCCAGATTACGCGATGCCTGCTCCATATTAACGATCAATTGATCAATGAGCAAACCGCCCTTCCCTTCTAAAAATAGTACCGTATTTTCAACATCCAGCTCATAGCTTTCTTTATCGATCAAACCCACACATGGCGCAGTACAGCGCCCAATCTGATGCTGCAAACAGGGTCGGGAACGGTTATTGTAAACAGAGTCCTCACATTGCCTGACAGGGAAAATACGTTGTAACAACTTTAGACTTTCCTTAATTGCACCTATGCCCGGATAAGGGCCGAAATATTTGCCTTTTTTCTTTTTTGCGCCTCGATGCAGCGTGATTTGTGGGAAATCATGTTCACTGGACAAGAAGATATATGGATAAGACCTGTCATCCCGTAAGCAGATGTTGTATCGGGGTTTATATCTCTTGATCTGTTGGCATTCCAGCAATAAAGCCTCGCCTTCTGTATGCGTTACAGTGACTTCAATGGTCGCAATTTTGGCAACCATGGTCTGCTGTTTAATCGAGGCAGTTTGCTTTTTAAAATAACTGGAAACGCGATTTTTTAAATTCTTGGCTTTGCCAATATAAATAACCTCGCCTTGGTCATTCAGCATTTTGTAAATGCCTGGACGCGTGGTCAGGTTTTTTAAGAACGCCTGCCGGTCAAAACTGTTTCTTGATAACTCGGAATTCAATCTTTATCCTGAATCTTTTGCAGGCACGGTTCTAATAATGCCTAAAGAGCATTTACTAACAAGAAAATCTTTTTCAACCTCAACCTAAACACGTTTAAGAAATTTAACCCGCGCAAACTGCAAAATCATGGGCATGATTGAAATAAAAACAATACCTAAGACAATCTTCTCGAAATTGTGCTTTACCCAATCATTTGAGCCCAGAAAATATCCGGTTAAAGTTATGCTTGTCACCCATAAAGTCGCACCAATGATACAAAAAATAATATATTTTGAGTATTTCATACTGCCTGCACCCGCCACGAAAGGCGCAATTGTCCGTACAATAGGAATAAAACGGGCCATAATAACTGCCTTTCCTCCGTGTTTTTCGTAGAAATTTTCAGTTTGGGTAAGATGCTCCCGTTTAAAAAATAAAATTTGTTCCCGGGATTTAATAAACTGACTGAAATGTTTACCGATAAAATGATTAACATTATCGCCCAACAACGCTGCACCTATAAGCAGGGGAATGATAACCTGAATATCCAGTTTTCCCGTTGAGGAAGCTAATAGTCCTACCGCAAACAGTAAAGAATCGCCGGGCAGCAGCGGCATAACAATTAAGCCTGTTTCGACAAAAATAATTGCCGCCAGAATTACATAAGTCAACATATCGTAATGCGCAAGAAAATCCTGCAATGTTGCCAATGGGTCTTTCAATAAGTGCAAAAAGAAATAAATAATTTCCATAAAATTAGTTTTTATATCGTAAAAAGAACATAGTTATCTTAGAATTCAGCCACTTTAACAAACAACAATTTCCCGCAATACGGAAGTAGCGTAACTCCCCGCAGGTAAGGTAAAGCAAAGCTCCAGCGATGTCTCATTAATAAACGTCCATTGTAAATCCTGAACATTAACTCTCAAGGCGCGTCTATCGCGGTCTACAGCACCCGCGACTAATCCTTTAGCCAATTCTTCATGGGCATCAATTACAAAATGTTCAATAGTAAGTGCTTCAGATGAGACATCAGCAATTCCACGACCCCATAATACGCCCGTTGGATGAATTTCTTTTGCATCTAATCGCCGAGTGATTTCTGCATCTGGCTGATCTGATTGGAAACAACTGTGCGACAAGTCAAATTGGTAAGTATCACCCGAAATCGCTTGGTTCCAATTATTTTGCGTTATTCGATGAGCCAGAATTTTATTGAAAAGATAAGATCTGGCCGCTGACAAATAAATACTGCGCTGTTCTCTGCCGACTTTTGCACCATTAAACATCGCCAAAGTCTTGTTGACATTTTGCCCCTGATTACCAAAACGTTGCGAGCCAAAATAATTGGCTATGCCATGCGCTTTAATCTGCTCCAATTGCTGGATGGTTTTGGCCTGATCGCCCTGCCAATCACGAATCAGCAGTTTAAAACTATTCCCTGACAACACGCCCCGCTTAAGTTTTCTGGCATGTCGTACTGCCTGTACCACTTTCATGCTGTCAGATTCAAACCCTGTCCAGTCCGGGTCTGCTTTGCCTGGCAACCAGACACTGAACCATTGCGTCGTGACTGCATAACGATCTTTTAAACCAGCGTAACTGACATCACGCTGCCTGACATTAGCAAAGCGTGATAATTGTCTGGCAACATATTCGGTATTTTCGCCTTTTTTTTCTATTTGCAAAAACGCATGTTCACCTTCACCGGAAGGTTCAAAGGACAGGTTTTCTTTAACAATAAAGTCTTCGGGAAATGTGCGAATCTTTCCTGAACCGGAAGGTGACCCGTAAACATAAGGCCAAATGGGGATTTCAATGCTTTGCATTTACTAAAATAACCCGATTATTTTTCAAGCAGGACGATCGCCTGAACAGCAATACCTTCTTTTCGCCCTTCAAAGCCCAGCTTTTCGGTAGTGGTTGCCTTGACGTTAATACAATCAACGTCAACCAGCAAATCTTCGGCAATATTGCTGCACATTTGGGCTGTGTGTGGCGACATTTTTGGCGCTTGGGCAATGATGGTAATATCTGCATTTACCAAGCAATAGCCTTTTTCTTGAACTATACGGTAAACATGGCGTAATAAAATCCGGCTGTCAGCGCCTTTAAACTCAGGATCAGTATCCGGAAAATGTTTGCCGATGTCGCCCAAAGCGGCTGCACCTAAAATCGCATCGCATAAGGCATGCAACACCACATCACCGTCTGAATGCGCTTCCAGACCTTGTTCGTAAGGAATTTTCACGCCACCTAAAATAACGTCTCCGCCTTCTTTAAAACGGTGTACATCGTAACCTTGCCCGACTCTAATCATTGTTGTTCCATATAAAACTGCGCTAATGCCAGGTCTTCCGGGCGGGTTATTTTAATATTGTCGGGACGACCCTCGACGATTTTTGGTTGTAAACCTGTTAATTCCAAGGCACTGGCATCGTCAGTAATAGCCGGATTACCTTGCGTTTGTTCCAACGCATTTTTTAACATGCCATAACGAAACATTTGTGGCGTCAAGGCCCGCCAGATATGGCTTCTATCCAAGGTTCCGGTAATGGCTAAGCCATCGACCTGTTTTAAAGTATCCGGCGAGGCCAAGGCCAGAATCCCACCCACGTCATCATTAACCAGAGAGTCTATCAGAAAGTGAATATCAGAGCTTGTGATACAGGGTCTGGCGGCATCGTGCACCAAAACCCAGTCTTCATCAGACGCTTGCTCACGTATGGTTTTTAAACCGGAAAGCACAGAATCTGCCCGCTCTTTACCGCCCGGAGCAGTGATGATTTGTTTATGTTGTGAAATTGACAGCTCAGGCCAGTACGGATCTTCTTCAGAAACCGCAACCGCGATGGCGGTAAAAACGTCAGCTTGCAACAGGCGTGACAGGGTGTGTTCAATGACCGTTGTACCGGCCAAATCCAGATATTGCTTGGGCCGATCGGCCTGCATACGTTTGCCGACACCGGCAGCCGGGACGATAGCCCAGAATTTTATTGAATTGGTCATTGGTAAAAATGTGGAGGGTAAAAGTCATGTAGGCCTGGTTATCTTAGCGTAACCCTACACATCGAAGCTGTAAATGTTGGGTTACGCTATATCCCAACCTACGGTACATTTAAAGCAACTTGACTAGCGCAGCAACTATGCCAATGGCTAACGCAATAAGTGCGCCTAATTTAATGATAAGACGCTGTTCCATTTCGCGCATATCACGGCGCACGTCTTCAATATCACGGTGAAGCTCATTTTTAACCGACAATAAATCTTCTTTAGTAACCAAATCCTTGAAATTTACTTCCAGAACTTCAGACAGTGCCACGGCCTCTGCTTCTGCTTGCGCAAGAGGAACCCCGGCCGCTTTAAGAGTGTTGGCATACTTTAAGGTATCAAATGTAATAGCCGTCATAGCTTTACTTCCTATTCTTGATTTAGCTGCCAGTTTACCATGCTTGACAACCAGCCTGCCAGCGGGAGCCAAACTTAAGAGCATCTTTAATATCGGATTTTTTCGTCCTTAGTCCTTAGTCTTTCGTCTAATCACTCCAACACATGAAAAAACGTTTCATCCCTAAAGCGTGACGGGGTTTGTAACCCCGTCACTCACGTTTTGTAAATTGTTGAAGCTTTCAAACGTTTCGATCGGGGTTGCAAACCCCGACCAGCTTTGGCTTGATGTGTTTTTAGCCCTTAGCCTTTCGTCCTTAGCCTTTCGTCCTTAGTCTTTCGCCTAATCACTCCAACACATGAAAAAACGTTTCATCCCTAAAGCGTGACGG
>CANNLO010000158.1 GCA_947505055.1 Methylococcaceae bacterium
CATGCCTTTTTCCCACGGAGTGATTGTCAAAGTCCGTGCGTCTTCGACTGCAATATTGGCAACCTGAGATAACGCAGACTCGCTACCGTAGTATGAGACGCTGATTTGATCCAATAAGCTGGGATGAGCCCGGCCTGTTCTTATTTTAGAAAACTCATGTTTTAAAGCATCAATACTTTTGCTCATACGAGTTGATGCATCTTGTTGGATATCGCTAATCATTATCTGTTCCTCGTTCTATAAGAGATCCTATCTCTTCGCCCATCATTAATCTCATTACCGCACCTTGCTCAAAAATATTCATGACTCGCATAGGCACATTATTATCTCGGCATAAGACCAATGCCGTTGTATCCATTACATTGAGACGCTGATCGAGCGCTTCATCATAGGTTAAGCGTGGATAAAACTTTGCGTTTTTGTCTTTGTTAGGATCGGCAGAATAAACACCTTTGACTTTAGTTGCCTTAATCATCAATTCTGCATTTATTTCAATTGCCCTTAGACTGGCCGCCGAGTCGGTAGTGAAAAAAGGATTTCCAGTACCTGCAGCGAATATAACAACCCGACCTTTTTCCAGATGTCTGACTGCTCTGCGACGAATATAATCCTCGCAGACCTGATTGATCTTCAATGCAGACATAACTCTGACCTGCTGTCCATGAGCTTCAAGGGCATCCTGCATGGCCAGGGAGTTTATGACCGTAGCCAGCATGCCCATTTGGTCACTGGTTACCCTGTCCAATCCTTCTGAAGCCTTTTCCGCACCACGCAATATATTACCGCCGCCGATAACCAAACCAACTTGAAGACCAGCATCGCATAACTCTTTAATTTCAGTTGCAAGTCGCTTAATAATATCGGCATCAATACTACCACCGGTATCGCTCATTAAGGCTTCACCGCTCAACTTAAGCAAAATTCTCTGGCAAATCATGTTAGTCATTTTAATTATCGGGGGCTAGTGTTTATTATTTATTCCAAAGGCTAAAGCCCCGGACTTATTGTGTGCCTCTAACTTGCGCCATTACTTCTTCAGCGAAATTTTCTTCTTTCTTCTCTATGCCTTCACCAACTTCCAGGCGGGAAAAGCGAATTACACTGTTTCCTTTTGAAGAAAGCAATTTTGCTACGGTGATTTTATCATCCTTGATAAAAGGTTGACCTAGCAAAGTAATTTCAGCTAAAAACTTACTGATACGACCAACAACCATTTTTTCAATAATATCAGCAGGTTTTCCACTTTCGGCAGCTTGTGCGGAGAAAATTTCTTTCTCTTTCTCGATAAGATCTGATGATACTTGCTCTTCTGAAACACAGGTCGGTTTGCTTGCAGCGATATGCATTGCAATATCTTTGCCTAATTCGTTATCTGCCTTGGCCAATTCAACGATTACAGCAATTTTCTTGCCATGCAGGTAACAGGCAGTACCACCGGTGGCAGTCTGGTATTTTTCAAATCTTCTGATAGTAATATTCTCGCCCAACTTGGCAACCAGGCTGCGGCGAACTTCATCTACAATAGTTCCGTCAGCCAAAGTCATAGCCAGCAATTGCTCTTCTGACTCAGCGTCAGTAATTAGTAAAGCTGCGGTTACATTGTTGACGAAGCTGACAAAGTCATCTGCTTTGGCAACAAAATCAGTTTCGCAATTAACGTCGACAATTGCTACTGTTTTGCCATCATCACTTACTTTAGCGCCAATGATGCCTTCCGCAGCAATACGGCCTGATTTTTTATCAGCTTTCGCCAAGCCGGATTTACGCATATTTTCAATGGCCAGTTCCATGTCGCCATTTGCTTCAACCAACGCTTTTTTGCATTCCATCATACCGGAAGCCGTTCTTTCACGAAGCTCCTTAACCATTGCTGCACTAATATTGATAGTCATTTTTTTCTTTTCCAATTTATTCATCACTATAAAAACGCCCCCGTTAGGAGGCGTTTTTGCCTAAATTTTTAAGCCTTTAAAAAACAAGATTGTATCTTATTCAGATACTTCTTCTTCAACAAAGTCGTCAACTTTTATATCAGCTTTGGCTGACAAGCCTAAATTGGCTGTTTGAGCTTCCATTACTGCTGCGGAAACGCTTTCGCAATAGAGTTTAACGGCACGAATTGAATCATCATTTCCAGGAATAATATAATCAATTTTTTCTGGTGAATTGTTCGAATCTACAATTCCTACAACTGGAATCCCCAGTTTTGTTGCTTCACTAATTGCATTTTTTTCGTATCCAACGTCCAAAATAAAAATCACGTCTGGAACGCCTTTCATGTCTTTGATTCCACCAAGGCTACGCTCCAACTTTTCAAGTTCGCGCTCCATGCCCAGGGCTTCTTTTTTGGCAAAACGTTGATAAAGCGTACCGTCGGCTTTCATCGCTTCCAATTCTTTTAGGCGATTGATTGATTTTTTGATGGTTTTGAAGTTTGTTAACATGCCGCCTAACCAACGATGGTTTACATAAGGCATGCCGCAACGGGCTGCTTCTTCAGCAACTACTTTACGAGCTGCTTTCTTGGTGCCAACAAATAAGACTGTGCCTTTGTTTGCCGCCATCTGGCCCAAATAATTCATTGCGTCATTAAACATTGGAAGCGTTTTTTCCAGATCAATGATATGGATTTTGTTACGTGAACCAAATAGGTAGGTAGCCATTTTCGGGTTCCAATAACGGGTTTGGTGGCCAAAATGGACACCCGCTTCAAGCATTTGACGCATAGATACTGCTGACATGAATTCTCCTAAGATAAATTATCGGAACTGTTGTTCCGAGTTGGGTTACGCCTCCACTTATCCCGCCTGGAAACCAGTCGCAATTCAGGCCATTTAATGGAAAATTGCACCAGCACCCTTCCAAACGTGACGATAAGCGTGAGTATTGGTTCAGAAATGAACATCCCTTTATACCATAATTACTTTTTTACAACAAGCCAATCTCTGTTAAAATGAATGGATTACACAGGTACAACAAGCGATACAGATGGCAAAAAATGTATCTTTCGCAGTGCCTTAGCCTTTAGCCTTGCACCTGTTTTATGAGCATAATTATTAAAAATGAATCTGAAATTGAAAAAATGCGTATTGCCGGAAAGTTGGCCGCGGAGGTTTTAGAAATTATTGAACCTTACGTAGTTCCCGGCGTTACAACCGACGAGCTTAATCAAATTTGTCACGATTACATTGTCGACGTGCAACAAGCTATTCCGGCACCGCTTAACTATCACGGGTTTCCCAAATCAATTTGCACTTCAGTTAATCAACAGATTTGCCATGGCATTCCCAGTGATAAGAAATTAAAATCAGGTGATATTGTCAATATCGACATTACCGTTATTAAAGATGAGTATCATGGAGATACCAGTAAAATGTTTTGCGTTGGCGAAGTAAGTCCGCATGCTAAAAGGTTGGTTAAAATAACCCAGGAAGCCATGTTTTTGGGTATTAACAAAGTCAAGTCTGGTGCCACGCTCGGTGATATTGGTCATGCTATTCAGAAACATGCTGAAACTAATCGTTATTCGGTAGTTAGAGAATTTTGTGGACACGGCATCGGCAAAACTTTTCACGAAGAACCCCAAGTACTGCATTATGGCAAAGCGGGAGATGGTGAAGTGCTTGAAGCGGGTATGATATTGACCATCGAACCTATGATTAATCTGGGTAAACGACACATGAAAGTGCTTCCTGATGGTTGGACAGCTGTTACCAAAGATCGCAGTCTATCTGCTCAATGGGAACATACTATCCTTGTCACCCAAAATGGTTACGAGATCCTGACTTTACGCCAGGAAGAAATGTAGATTTTGTGAAATGGTGTTTTTACCAATCTGATCAATTTAGTTTTTGAAATAGTGTAATTTCAATCAACATCTTTATGATTCTACTTTTAATCCGCCTAATGAGTCAGCTAAGAGGTTTTCAGGTTGAACAAAAATATTAACGCCCTGTCTTGCGAATCAACATCTATTGATTTACCGCCTGTATTTATTGAAAAATCAATATTTGCACAAACTGATAGTCTGCAACAATTCAAGTTGCTTCTAAAGCAGAAGGACAGTGAGCTCAGATTAAAGTTCAACCCTCATAAATCTGTTGCCAAGCTTCTTAAAGATAAGTCTGATTTTATCGATAAAATCTTAGGTTGTTGTTGGGAGCATTTCCTCGGTGAATACGCCAGCCAACTTGCACTTTGTGCTGTGGGTGGCTATGGAAGAAGAGAGCTGTTTCCCTATTCAGATATTGATTTGCTTGTCATATTGGATTCTGAGGATACAGGTCCTTATCAGGAAGCATTGGCAAACTTTTTTACCTTTCTTTGGGATATCGGTTTAAAACCGGGGCAAAGTGTACGAACTATCAAACAATGTGTGGAGGCGGCGCTTAGTGATCAAACAATAATCACCAGCCTAATGGAAAACCGGCTTCTTACGGGCAACACGCTACTGCATAAAGCTCTTAACAATCAAATTACACCCGATAAAATCTGGTCTTCAGACATGTTCTTTGCCGCCAAGATGGAAGAGCAACGGCAACGTTATGCCAAATTTCATGACACCGCCTACAATCTCGAACCGAACATCAAAGAAGGGCCGGGCGGATTGCGCGACAGACAGGTCATCGCTTGGGTATTTAAACGCCATTACAATTCCTCAACTCTTAAAGAGCTCATCAAATACGGTTTCTTGCCTGAATCCGAATATTTAGAACTGGTTGCTGCGCTTGAGGTACTCTGGCGAATCCGATATGCGCTCCATTTTTTGACCAATCGCTGTGAAGACCGACTTATTTTTGATTATCAACGGGACCTGGCCAGACAATTTGGTTTTAGCGCCGAGCAACAAAAATACAACCAGGATGTCGAGCAGTTCATGCAGTATTATTTTAAAACTGTACTTGGACTTGAGCGACTTAATGAAATGTTGTTGCAATTATTCAATGAACGTTTCGTTTCTGAGGACGTCGTACAGAAATCGATACCGCTTAACGAGAAATTTGTTGTCATCAATGGGTATCTTGAAGCGATTCACGATGATATATTTGAGCAGTATCCGCTAGCCTTGTTGGAAATTTTTCTGGTATTGGAGCAAAATTCATCAATTAAAGGTGTCAGAGCGACAACCATACGTTTGATTAGAAAAAACCTGCATTTGATTGATGATGCCTTTCGCACTAACAAGGCAGCCAACAGACTATTTATAGAGTCCTTTCGTCAGCCTCGAGGTATCACTGACCAGTTAAGGCGAATGAATCGATATGGGGTATTGGCTGCCTACATTCCTTGTTTTGGTAATATTGTTGCCCGAATGCAGTATGACTTATTTCATATTTACACAGTGGATGAGCATACCCTTTTTGTTATTCGAAATTTGCGTCGCTTTGCCCTGGAAAATCACTTTGAGGAACTTCCATTTTGCAATGATATTTTTCAGCTAATCTCAAAGCCTGAAGTTCTATATCTTGCCGGGCTATTCCACGATATTGCAAAGGGCAGAAATGGTGATCACTCTGTTATTGGTGAAGAATTCGCTAGAGAATTTTGCGTTCAGCATGAGTTATCTCCTCATGATACCAATCTAATTTGTTGGTTGGTCCGAAATCATCTGGTTATGTCGATGACTGCGCAACGAAAAGATATCAGTGACCCGGATGTCATACATCAATTTGCGCTGACCGTAGGCAGTATCGAATATTTGAATTACCTGTACCTGCTAACTGTTGCGGATATACGAGCAACAAATCCAGAGCTTTGGAACGCCTGGAAGGATGCGCTGCTTAAAGAGCTTTATTCTGTTACTCATAGTGCTTTACATAGAGGTTTGCAAAATCCTGTAGCCTTGGCAGACCGCTTGATCGAAAACAAAAAAGAAGCAAAAGACGAGCTGATTAAGCTTGGTATTTCCGAACCTGTCATTCTTAAATCTTGGCAACATACGGAAGATGATTATTTTTTAAGGTATTCAGCTGACGAAATTGCCTGGCATACAATTGCCATAGCCTCTTCCAAGGAAGACGAGCTACCCTTGGTGTTGTTACGTCCGCAAACTCAAAGAGGCAGTGCGGAAGTTTTCGTTTACACCAAAAATGAGGAAGCCATTTTTTCGCTAAGTACTGCTACCCTTGACCAGTTGGGTCTTACCATTCTCGATGCGCGAATCATGACTACGACTGATGACTATGTGCTTAATAGTTTTCTTGTTCTTGAGCAATCGGGTGATCCAATTAATGAGCTGTTTAGAGAAGTGCATATTTGCAATCTTCTTCGGAGCAATTTACTGCATCGACAAGTCAAAAAGCACAAAAACATCCACCGTCAATCGCGGCAAGCCAAACATTTTCCGATACCTACCAGTATCCAATTTCATGCAGACCCATTAAACAGACATACAATTATTGAACTCATCACTACAGATCATGCCGGGCTTTTATCAAAAATTGGTCGCGCCTTTATAAAAAAAGATATTCATTTGCATAGCGCCAAAATTACCACGATAGGAAGTCGGGCTGAAGACATGTTTTATATTACAGACAACCAGTCCCGCCCTATTACGGATGTTTTAAGGCAGGAGCAAATACGCGAGGAAATATTGAAGAACTTAGGTACATTAGGTTAGCGAAAAATTTGTCGACAGCTAATTTTGGAAATCTCCAGTCTGTTTTTTTACACAGAATAAATCTAGCACTTCATGCCGAAGTACCTTGGTTTTAGTGAAGTTATGAGTTGATATATTCTGTAATCAGACCTTGAAGTTGGGTTTTATCCAGTTGCTGATTGTCTACTTTCAGATAAACCAAACCCTCTTCATAGTGCAATGTGGTTTCTTCTACTCCATTAAGTTCGAGCATTTTGGCAATGAATTCATTGGCCTGTTGTTCACTGATTTTTTCCAGGGAAATCAGGAGATTCGCTACATACCGAGGGGGCTTCATGTGCAGTGATATCAAGAACCAACTGAAGGCGGTTCCTGCACAAAATAGAAATACAGCATCGACACCGAAGCGGCCATTAAACCAACCCCCCACTAAGCCGCCCATAAAAAGCCCCATAAATTGGCAACTCGAATATGCGCCCATCGCCGTACCTTTTAAATCAGCCGGAGCGGTCTTTGATATTAAAGAGGGTAGGGTGGCTTCAAGCAAATTAAAGCCGCAAAAGAATACAAATAAGAATCCAATAATCTCAAACAGGTTTTGATGAAGCGCTGATAAACCTAGTTCGGCCAGCATCACTACGGCAACAGCGCCCAGGAACACCCGTTTCATTTTGCGTTTTTTTTCTGCAATGATGATAAAAGGGACCGCAAACGCCATCGAAATAACAAAAACAGGTAAATACACCTGCCATTCAGAACCTGCCGGTAAGCCGGCTTTTCTCATTAGGGTCGGCACCACCACAAAGATAGCCATCAAAATCATGTGCAAGGTAAAAATCCCATAATTCAAGCGCAATAAATCCGGATTTTTAAGTACCTCCATTGCTACACGGGGTACAAACTCTGCGTCTCTATGCAGTTTCGATTTCTGGGGATCGGGAACGATATAAATAATCGTTAAAATAGCCAATAAAGTAAGGACTGCAGTGACGCCAAAAACACTCTGCACACCGCCAAATCCGGAGATAACGGGACCTGCGACAATACCAACCCCAAATGACATGCCGATACTGATGCCGATGATTGCCATGGCTTTGGTTCGATGAACTTCCTGAGTCAAGTCAGCAACCAGGGCCATAATGACCGCAGAAATTGCGCCTGCCCCCTGAAAAGCACGACCTATCAAAACGCCGTATATGGTGGTTGAAAGTGCGGCAATTACGCTACCAATAAAAAATAATATCAATCCAAAAATAATGACTTTCTTTCGACCGTAACGATCCGACATCAAGCCAAAAGGAATTTGCAATAAAACTTGAGGCAAGCCATAGATACTCATTGCAAGACCTATCAGCGCGGGAGTTGAGCCCTCAAGTTGTTCAGCAAATAGAGATAAGACTGGCAAAATCATAAATAAACCGAGCATCCGCAATGCATAGATGCTTGCCAAAGATGCTGTGGCACGTTTTTCCGATGAAGTCATCGAACTTGTAATATCCTGCATTGTTGTCAAAACTGGGTTCCTCTTTAGCTCAGAATTAAAGTTAGTTAAAGTCGCAATGACTGTTCGAATTGCCAGACTAACGTAGTGGTTTATCTTATTATTTTAATAGCAGTTATTATAACAAGCTTTGATTAGACTACCCGCTCATTTGTGCCTGGAGTTGATATACAAGTCTTTACTTAGATATGGTGTCAATCGCTTGCTATGGACGGTTTGTGAGCTGTATTAGTTTAAACTGGAGTAGCAATTCCGCTGGATTCTATCTTGAAGCAATCATTTCATTAGGCGTGCAAGCTGCACAGTTGACATGGAAAAGTTCGCCGGTATGTCTTGTTCGAAGTGGTCTGGACAAACCATCGTCGTGATTCATTTCGGCATATAGCTGATTTTCCTTGAGTAAGACTTCACGTTCATGCTCAAAGGGATATAAATTCGGTTTCATATTTCCTTCATCGATAAAGTGTTGACTCTCCAATAACATGAGTTTTGCATGGAGAAGTTCATGTAATAAAGCATCGGCAGGTGAAATATCACAGGCAGGGTTGGCTTGGCAATCTTGGTTATTCAATAATTGCGCGCCAACTCGCGTATCAAACGTGATTGTTACGCTATCGACTGCATGCTGGTTACCCCAAGCCTGTGCTTGCCAGTTATTGGCTTTATATTTAAGAACCACTTTTTCCTGATTCAACTCATTCAGCAGATGAATCACCTCAGGATATTGCGCATAATACTTGGCTATTTCAACAATATCTGCGTTGATGTTGGTTGGATCGGCCGGTTCTGGCTGATAGGCAGAAATCAGGAAATTACGGATTTTTACTTCTGCCTGGGCATCCGTTTTCATCAAAGGTTTCTTCTTTGCGTAAGAGGCCATGACCTGTTCAGCAGTGGGTAAGCGGGCATTTCTTAAGCTGATTACATTTTCGCCAACAGTCACTGGCTCTTTTTTTGTTTGCATCGAAAGATGAGTGCTTACAGAACCTACTCCTGCCGGTTTTTGAAAGTCACCAGCGCTGACTCTTCTGGATGATGCAACCATCACTACACAGAAAGTAAGTACCAGTGCTATATTTCTACGGCAATGAGCATACTTCTGATCGGTTCCCGGTGCTCGACAATCCTGTTTAAGAAAAAGTCGAAATTGATCGGCAATTGCCTCTAATTCTAAATAGGCCTGCTCGTCAATCTGGCTTAAATTGCGTTGGCAAACAAGAGCTGCCTTGCTATCAATAACGCAAGGATGAAGAAAGTTATGCTCAGGATGTTTTTTATACCAGAGATTTAACGCTCTAACTAATTCAAACACATTGCCGATCGGGTTAGTCAGCCCATAATAGGTTTGATTAATGGTTAAGATTTCATCCATGAATTGTTACTGCTAAATATAACAAGAAGATTGTTGATAATATCAGATTGGGAGACGGAGCGGGCTTATACTTAGCTATTAACCTTGGAAAACGGTGTCTCAGCTTGGCAAGAGGAGCCGGGCTAAGAAGCGGGTATAACTTTTGCCCGGCTGAGGTTTTGCTTAGTTCAAACTTAAAGGACTATTGTTCAATATGTAAAACATCAACGCCATCCCAGACATTTTCTATAAAGTCGGCATCCATTTCAGGCATGCCGTTTTGTATCCATTCTACAAGCACTTTGGCAATATTCGG
>CANNLO010000159.1 GCA_947505055.1 Methylococcaceae bacterium
GAATCCAGACCCAGTTCGCGTTCGGCATACAAGGCAAAATCAATCATCATGATGGCATTCTTTTTGACGATACCGATCAGTAAAATTACCCCGATCAAAGCAATGATGCTGAATTCGGTATCGCACGCCATCAATGCCAATAAGGCGCCAACGCCCGCCGAAGGCAAAGTTGAAAGAATGGTTAGCGGGTGAATATAACTTTCGTACAAAACTCCCAGCACGATATAAATACTTACCAAGGCCGCCAAGATAAGCCAGGGCTGATTGCGTAACGATTCCTTAAAAGCTTTGGCCGAACCCTGAAAACTGCCTTGCACCGCCACCGGTACGCCAATATCGCGCAGGGTTTTTTCGATTAACACGGTAGCAGCCGACAAAGAAGTGCCGGGCTGAAGATTAAACGACAAAGTCGCCGCTGCAAACTGGCCTTGATGGTTAACCGATAACGGTGTGGTGGTCGGTGCAAACCTGGCCAAGACCGATAACGGCACCTGTCGCGCAACGACTTGTTCGCCGGTCGGCAAACGCGAAGCTGGCACATTGATATAAACCTGCCTCAAAGCTTCTGAACTTTGCCAATATTCAGGAGCCAGTTCCATTACTACCCGATATTGATTAAGCGGATTATAGATCACCGACACCTGGCGCTGCCCGAAAGCATTATTCAAGCTGGTATCAATCATGGCCTGGCTGATGCCATAACGCGAAGCCATGTCGCGATCAACCACCAAGCCGATCTGCTGACCTTTTTCCTGTTGACTGGTATTGACGTCACTCAGTTCCGGAAGCTTGGACAATGCAGCAATCACTTTCGGCATCCATTCCCGAAGCTGGCCCAAATCATCCGATTGCAAGGCATAATCAAACGAACCAAACGAAGGTCGACCGCCGATACGCAGTTCTTGCGCCGGGGTCAGGTGCAGACTGGCCCCGGGAATTCGTTTAACTTGTTCGCGCAAACGATCCTGTACTTTTTCAATAGGATCACGTTCATCATGCGGTTTAAGCACTACAAAAACGCGGGCACTATTGCCCCCGGAATTTGCACCGCCAAACCCGGCAACCTGTGTAACAGCGGGATCCTTCATTAACAACTCTGAATATTCGGAAAGCTTTTTCTGCAAAGCCCAAAAAGATGAACCTTGATCGGTTTGAATCTCTCCCATCAAGCGACCGCCGTCTTGTGAAGGGAAAAAACCTTTATCAATGATTGTGTACAAATAAAAATTCAAACCAATGGTGGCCAGTAAAATCAGTATCATGATACGGCTATGTCTTAGTGCCCAGCGCAAGCTGTATTCGTAGGATAGCTGCATCCAGTTTAAAACCTGTCCTATGCCTTGATAAATACGACCATGCTTGGGCGTATCATTTCCCAACCATCTTGCGCAGAGCATCGGGGTAACGGTCAAGGAGATTAACAAAGAAACCAATACCGCCGCCGACAGCGTTACCGCAAACTCTCTGAACAAACGACCGACCACGCCGCCCATCAGTAAAATCGGCAAGAATACCGCTATCAGCGACACGCTCATCGCCATGACCGTAAAGCCGACTTCCCTGGATGCCAAAAGTGCCGCCTTAAACGGTCGCACGCCTTTTTCGATATGGCGACTGGTATTTTCCAAAACCACAATTGCGTCATCAACGACAAAACCGGTGGAAATGGTCAGCGCCATTAAAGTCAGATTATTCAGACTGTAATCGAACAAATACATCACCGCACAGGCACCCAGCAAGGAAACCGGCACTGCAATAACCGGCACCAGCATCGAACGAAAATTTCGTAAAAACACCAGTACTACCAAAATTACCAGGGCAATTGCGATTAACAGACTGCGCTCAACCTCGGTAATAGACGCCCGAATGCTCAGCGATCGGTCGATCACCACTGACAAATCAATGGTGCTGGGAATGGTGGCGCGTAATTCCGGCAACAAAGCCTGAACCTGATTGACAGTTTCAATGACGTTGGCAATAGGTTGTTTTCTGATAATCAGTAACACCGAAGGTTTACCGTTTTTAATTCCGGTATTGCGCAAATCTTCGACCGAATCGACCACCTCGCCTACATCGGAAATCCTGACCGCAGCGCCTTTTTTATAGCTGACAATCAGCGGCAAATAATCGGCTGCTTTACGTGCCTGATCGTTGGCCTGAATCTGCCAGCGTTGCCCGCCGTCTTCCATTACACCTTTGGGGCGCGCCAAATTGGTTTGGGTGATGGTGGTTCTGACATCCTCCAAGCCAATACCGTATTTAGTTAACGCATTAGGGTTTAGTTCGACCCTTACCGCCGGCAATGCCGCACCGCCAATCTGCACTTGCCCAATGCCAGGAATCTGGGAGATTTTTTGCGCCAGAATGGTCGAAGCAACATCGTACATCTGACCGCGACTCTGGCTTTCTGAAGTCAGCGCCAGCACCAGAATCGGCGAATCGCCCGGATTATCGCGCCGGTAACTGGGACGATTGGGCATACTGGTCGGCAACAAACTGGCTGCGGCATTAATTGCTGCCTGAACATCGCGGCAAGCGCCATTAATGTCGCGATTTAAATCAAATTGCAAAGTAATCTGAGACGAACCCTGCGAGCTGCTGGAAGTCATTTCGGTAATACCGGCAATCCTTCCCAAAGCTCGCTCTAAGGGAGTTGCAACAGTTGCTGCCATGGTTTCTGCACTGGCACCGGGTAACTGGGCTTGTACGCTGACCGTCGGAAAATCAACCTGCGGCAACGATGCCACCGGCAAATTCAAAAAAGCCAGTACGCCCACCAGAGCAATGGCCAGCATCAGCAAAGTGGTGGCAACCGGTCGATAAATAAACAGCGCCGACAGATTCATCACAAAGTCCCGTCGTGTTCAGTCGTTTCAGTAGTATTGAGTTTTAGCCATACAACAACGCGTTTCGCCAAACTGTCCATCCACAAATAAATCACTGGCGTGGTGTACAAGGTCAACAACTGGCTGACCAGCAAACCGCCCACCATGGTAATACCCAGCGGATGACGCAGTTCCGAGCCAACGCCACTACCCAGCATCAACGGTAATGCTCCTAGCAACGCCGATAAAGTGGTCATTATAATCGGTCGAAACCGCAGCAAGCAGGCTTGGTAAATCGCCTCTTCCGGCGCCAAGCCCTGTTTACGCTCGGCTTCCAGCGCAAAGTCGATCATCATGATCGCGTTCTTTTTAACAATACCAATCAACAAAATAATGCCGATAATGCCGATAATGCCCAAATCATTTCCAGAAACCAGCAACGCCAACAATGCTCCGACTCCCGCAGAAGGCAAGGTTGATAAAATGGTAAACGGATGAATATAGCTTTCGTACAACACGCCCAACACGATATAAACGGTGACGATAGCGGCCACAATCAACCATAAAGTATTGTCCAGTGAAGCTTCAAACGCTAGGGCCGCACCTTGATAACTGGTGCGAATGCTTAACGGCAAACCGATTTCCTGTTTAACCCGATTAATGGCTTTAACAGCATCGCCCAAAGCCACGCCAGGCGCCAGATTAAACGATAAAGTCGCCACCGGAAATTGATCCAGATGGTTGATGGACAACGGTGTGGGTCGTTCCGATATTTCGGCTATCGCCGACAACGGAACCTGCGTGCCGTTACTCGAAGGAATCCGTAGATCGTAAAGTGTTTCTGGAGTTGTTTGCGCTGCCGGATCGACTTCCAATACCACCCGATACTGATTTGACTGGGTAAAAATAGTCGACACCAAGCGTTGTCCGTAGGCGCTGTACAAAGTGTTATCAATGGCGGCGGTGGTAATGCCAAGTCGGCTGGCGGTGCTGCGATCGATATTGACATAAACTTGCCGACCCTGATCTTGCACATCGCTGGCGACAGCGCTGAATTCCGGCAGACTGGATAACTGCTCAACGACCTTATGCGTCCAGAAGTTAAGTTCCTCGGCAACCGGCGCTTCCAAGGTAAACTGATATTGAGTACGACTCACCCGGTTTTCCATGGTCAAGTCTTGAACCGGTTGCAAATATAGGGTAACGCCGGGTAAGCCTTCCAGCTTGGGCTTCAATCTGGCGATAACTTCGGTAGCGTTAACCGACCGCTCGGCATGCGCTTTCAGATTAATCAAGAAACGGCCGCTGTTGGGCGTGGTGTTGACGCCATCAACGCCAATAAATGAGGAAAAACTGTCGACCGCCGGGTCTTCCAGGATCAACTTGCCCAGTTTTTGCTGATAATCGCCCATTGCCGAGAACGACACATTTTGCGGCGCTTCGGAAATACCCTGAATAATGCCAGTATCCTGAATCGGGAAAAATCCCTTGGGAATAAAAACATATAGCGCAACAGTCAGCGCTGCCGTGGCAAAAAACACCAGCATGGTTAAAGACTGTCGTTGCAATACCCATTGCAGACTGCGACCATAACCGGCAATTAACCTGTCAATGCTTCCGGGAGGTTTCTGATCTTTACTGCTCGTTGAGCGTAATAGTTTGGCGCACATCATCGGCGTCAAGGTTAATGAAATGACCGCAGAAATCAGAATGGCCACCGCCAGCGTAATCGCAAATTCCCTAAATAAACGTCCGACCACATCGCCCATAAACAACAAAGGAATCAGCACCGCAACCAGTGAGAAGGTTAGCGAGATAATGGTGAAACCGATTTGTTCCGAGCCTTTCAACGCCGCCTTTAACGGCGGTTCGCCGCGTTCGATATAGCGGGAAATATTTTCGATGACTACGATAGCGTCATCGACCACAAATCCTGTTGCGATGGTTAGCGCCATTAGCGTTAAATTGTTAATGCTGAAACCGGCCAGATACATCACCGCAAACGTGCCGATCAACGAAAGAGGCACGGCAATTCCAGGGATGATCGTCGCTGGCACATTACGCAGAAACAGAAAAATCACCATGACCACCAACGCCACTGCCAGCAACAACTCAAATTGCACATCACGGATTGAAGCACGGATGGTCACGGTACGATCGGTGAGCGGCAACACTTCAACGCTAAGCGGGAGTGATGCCTGCAATTTAGGCAACAAGGCTTTAATGCTATCAACAACCTCCAGCACGTTAGCGCCAGGCTGACGTTGGATATTCACGATCACCGCCGCTTTGTCATTAGCCCAAGCGGCTAGTCGCACATTTTCCGCTCCGTCGACCACTTGGGCGACATCGGACAGACGCACCGGGCCGCCATTACGGTAGGCAACTAATACATTGCGGTATTCGGCCGCCGAACGCAGCTGATCGTTGCTATCAATAATCGCCGAACGCAAAGGGCCATTAAACATGCCTTTAGGTTGATTGACATTGGCGGCGGCAAGCATTGTACGCACATCTTCAATACTCAAACCATACGCGGCAAGTGCTTTGTGATTAACCTGAACCCGCACCGCCGGACGTTGACCGCCACTAATACTAACCAGACCTACACCCGGCAACTGGGCAATTTTTTGCGCCAAACGGGTATCGACCAGATCTTCAACCTTAAATAAAGGCAAGCCTGAGGAACTGATCGCCAAGGTCATGATCGGCGTATCGGCCGGATTGACTTTGCTGTAAATCGGCGCTTGCGGCAAATCATTGGGCAGAAAATTGCTGGCCGCATTAATCGCCGCTTGCACGGTTTGTTCGGCAATATCCAGATCCAGGGTTAGATTAAATTGCAGGGTAATCACCGAAGCTCCACCGGAGCTGGTCGAGGACATTTGCGTTAATCCCGGCATTTGCCCAAACTGGCGTTCCAGCGGTGCTGTGATCACTGACGTTATGACCTCAGGACTGGCACCGGGATACAAAGTAACAACTTGCAAGGTCGGATAATCAACCTGTGGCAGTGCCGATACCGGCAGCATCCGATAAGCGAGAATCCCCACCAACAACAACGCCACCATCAGTAATGAGGTTGCTACCGGCCTAAGAATAAAAAGTCGGGACGGATTAAAACCGGTGCCGGAAGCCAAAGACGGAGTCATTATTAATGCCGATCCTTTTTACGACCTTTGCCTTCAGGCTTGGGCTGAGTGTCTGGAACAGCCGCCACAGCCTTGCCGTCTTTTTGGGCAATATCAACCTGACTGCCTTCGTGTAACCGGTCAGTGCCTTCTACCACCACAATTTCATCGGCAGCCAGATTACTTTGCACGACCACCTGATTGGCTTCGGTTGGGCCGAGGGTTACGCGACGCAATTCTATGGTTTTATCGGACTTCACCACATAGACGAAAGCGCCTTGGGTATCGTGCTGAATGGCGGCGCTGGACACCAGTACCACATTGCGCAGCGTATCCAGATGCATTTTGATGTTAACAAACTGATTGGCGAACAGTTTGTGTTCGTTGTTGTCAAATTGCGCCTTTAATTTGAGCGTGCCGGTGGTCGAATCAATCTGGTTGTCGAGCGCCATTAACTTGCCCTCGGCCAATTTGACTTTTCCGGCACGATCATAGGCCGTAACACTAACAGGTTCATTAGTGCGCCAGCGTTGAATCACAGTTTGCACCTGATCTTCGGGTTGTGTAAATACCACGCTGATCGGTTGAAGTTGAGTGATGACCGCCAAGCCATTAGCATCACTAGCATGAACAATATTGCCCTGATCGATTTGGCGTAAGCCGACCCTACCCGAAATCGGCGCGGTCAGTCGCGCATAAGCCAGTTGCAGTTTAGCGTTATTGACCTGGGCTTTATCCATTTCCACGACGCCTTTATTTTGTTTGACCAAGGCTTCCTGAGTGACGGACTGTTGCGCGGAAATCGAATCTTGTTCCAGCAATAATCGGTAACGCCCCCGGTCTATTTCGGCATTTTGTAATAACGCCTCATCGCGTAGCAACTGGCCTTCAGCTTGCTGTAACTGGATTTGAAACGGTCGCGGGTCAATTTCCGCCAGCAAATCACCTTCTTTGACCATTTGGCCTTCGCTAAAGGCAACCTTGATTAATTCACCATCAACTCGGGGTTTGACGGTTACGGTGCGCAAGGCGGTAACTGTTCCCAAACCATTAAGATATATGGCAAAATCCACTAGCCGGGAGGATTCTGTCGCGACCACCGCTGGGGCGTCATGTTCGTCATTTTTATTGCGTTTGCCTACACCAAAACCTGATTTACCTTTTGGCTCCGACGATGACGAATGCTGCTGATAATAAAAACCTCCACCAGCAAGCGTCATTAGCAGCAATACGCCGATTATTACAAAAGTCCGACGTCGATCTTTGGATGAAAGTGTTTCGGGGCTAAGTTCTTGGTTCATACAAATCTGCTAAATAAGGGCTTGAGAACGGATACCATGAATTCCGGCCAATGAAAATTGCACGACATGTTCGGCATAAGCCTTGATGTCGCATAAATCACGGGAATGATTGAGAACCGGCGGAGCGCTTTGCATGTGTTTTAAGCGCAACAGTTGAAAACATTGACCCATAATACTGGCATGACAGTAGTGAATTTGTTGTTCAGTGGCCGCCTCACCCAAACATTCTTTCAATAAAACCAGCATTTGCAGACGTTGCGGATTGATTTCTTTTTCGAGAATATCGATCAGCAACCGGGTAGGTTGCGCCATTTCCTTATGAATGATCATAAACGAATAGGACTTGTCGTCAGCCAGTCGATTGATCAACGATTTAATACGTCCGGCCAGCTTTTGTTCCGGCGAAGCATCGGCTACCAAGCCATGATCGGGCGGATATAAAAGCAACTCGCGGTTAAAAGTAAAGCGCCACGCTTCCAGATACAGCGATTCCTTATCTCGAAAATGATAGTTAACCGAGGCAATATTGGTTTTCGCCTGAGCACAGATTTCGGCTATGGTTGCATCCTGAAAACCTTTTTCAGCAAAGATTTTACAGGCTGCAATTAAGAGCCGATCGCGGGTTTTTTCTGATTTGGTTTTAATGTCAGTCATGCACTTAAGTCTAAACCAGGACCAAGCAATAGACCAGTAATTTAAAATATGAAATTGAAATCGGAATTTTAATTTATAAATCCCTGGTAATTACTTTAACTAATTGTTTTAAAATGATTTATTGTATTTTTCGAATAGACTTTAACTTATTTATTTTTTAAGGTAGAGTAAATGGCATATATGACATTTTAAAAAGTCAGCGGAATAAGCATGCCAGAGGTCAAAAGGGTGCTTGAAAAACAGACTCTATATCTACAGCTTCAATTAGTGGAGCTTTGACGTGGAAACACTAACTTCAAAAGTATGGCTAGAAGCCCGCGTGATTGCTTTTTGGGATCGGCCAAAACTGACTTTTGAAAACTGGCAGAAAGCCACTTTAATAAGGGATGCCCGAGGCGACAACATGCTTAAGCAAAGCATTTTAACAATGGACTGTAGCAGTTTTGTCGAGTTGATTGGTCCGCTGGTATTTGTCGCTCATTATCCTGACTGGCGACAGCTGTTAACCGACGAAAACCCGCGAACCCGTACCAAGAAATGTATCCTGGATGGGTTATGGTCCTGGCGAGTTTGTGGCACGGTCTACATGAAAAACCCGACACATGGCTGGTTCACACTGACCAAAAAACAAAAACAGACGTTTTACTGTATTTCCGAATTCGGCTATGAGTCGATTTATCAAGTCGCCAAACGTATGAAGCGTAATTATCGCCGTGTTTATGATGACGTCAAAAAGCTGCTTGAACTTGGTATTATTCAGTCCAGAGAAAAAATTATTAACGGCAGAAAAAATTTTATTGTTGGCCTGTAAACCCTCCTGGATCTTAAATCTCAAAGCACGGACAGTAAAAAATTTTTATCATGTCTATGTATAAAATTTATAGTCTCATTCATTGTTTCAATGCGGTTTTTTTAAAGCCAGCTTTGAACGCGAGTGCCGATTCCAAAGCTGGCTTTGGATTATTTTATTGAACAGCGTAAAAAAATATAAAACCAATAATTCATGTTATTTAATTTCCATTCCTAACGGCCATTTGTCGAACAGCATCGTTTTATAACGAACGCTACACCAAAAAAAACAGCTGATCGCCTTAATTAAAAAGGTCCCCCAAAGCTTTTTCTTATAACGTTTAATTTATTGCCATTTCTATATATTTACGTACAATCAATACTTCAAAATTTGCAGAAATTGCAGTTCATGACCTCGGGCAGCTTATGAAAAAAAGTAATCTAATTAATCTTCGGCTAGAAGCAGAAAAAAAACTTCGGGATCTGTCTGCAACTGAACCCGGCGAAAAGTCCCCGGAAGAATTGCTATTTGAGCTTCAGGTTCATCAGATTGAATTGGAAATGCAAAACGAAGAATTACGGCAAGTTCAAGTCACATTGGAAGAAGCGCATGATCGTTATTTAGATCTGTATGACAATGCGCCTGTGGCTTATATCTCTGTCTCAGATGCGGGCTTAATTACCCAAATAAATCATGCGGCTGTTGAGCTGTTTGGGCTTGGGCGAAAAGAATTGTTATTAAATTTTTTCGCCACGCTGGTGGCGCCTTATGACAGCGACCGCTGGTATCTTTTTTGCCGAAAATTAACAAAAAATCAGCGGCTCAGTATCGAATTATCGATGCGAGCTTCGAATGATTCTGAATTCTGTGTCCAGCTTAATTGCCGAAAAGAAAAAACGTTGCTGCGCATCACCCTGACCGACATTACCCATATAAAGGTGCAAGAGTCAGCAGCAGCAGCAGCAGCAGCAGCAGCAGCAGCAGCAGCAGCAGCAGCAGCAGCTACTGAAAATGCTAACTATTCTGCCGAACTAGCAGC
>CANNLO010000160.1 GCA_947505055.1 Methylococcaceae bacterium
AAACAAAAAGCTCAGGAACTTCATGAACTGGCACTGGTTAATTTGAAAATTTTTGGCAGCGAAGCCGACTTGTTACGTGACTTGTCGTTGTATATTATTCAACGCGATCATTAGTTTCAGAGCAATTACATGGAACAGCTGTTCCATGTAATTTTTAAATGATTTCCATGTTTCAACATGGAAATCATTTTTTAGGAAAAGTTATTATAGCCTGCCACAAAATTGACATATTCCTTTATAAAAACATTAATGCGACCTAACTATTTGTTATTTAATTATATTATATTTTCGGCATTTTTTATGCTTTAAATTCGATTAATATTTTAATCGTTTTTTGAGAAATAAAATCATGAACATGCAACCTACATTTGATTCGTCCTGGTCGGTATTTATCGAAATTTTAAGCGACGAATTCACCGAAAAAACCGGATTTGGTGTATATGCGCATATTACGCCCATAGATGTCAGCCTGGCATTCAAACAATATAAACAACTTAGCTCGCCAATGCGTTCCTTTGTCCGTAACTATGTTCGGGATTATGTATAGACAAGCGTCATTTAAATCGGACTATTTTTGATTTTTGGCATTTAAGTAACAGCCAATATCACAAAACCGCATCCGACTCGACTGATTGCCATTAATCATGGTATAAAAGGTATTAATAGTTACAAATATATAAAATTTATACTTCAAACTTACAATGAAAGACATTCTTATCGGGCGGCAACAGATTTTTGACCAGCATCTGAATGTTTACGGATATGAACTTCTTTTTAGAGGCCATGATTTTGACCTAAGCCATAAAAGCGGGGCTACGAAAGCAACTAATCAGGTCATAACCGATACGCTTTTAGAGCTTGGTCTAAATACCATTGTAGGCCATCACAAAGCATTTATTAATTTCACAACCCAAAACATCCTGGACAAAACACCATTACACTTGCCTAAGGATCGAATTGTCATTGAAGTGCTTGAAAGTGTTGAAATTGACTCAATAATCATTGCTGACTTAAAAGAACTATCCGAACTGGGTTATATCATTGCTCTGGATGATTTTGTCTTTTCCGAAGAATGGACACCTTTAGTCAAGTTTGCCGATATCATCAAACTCGATGTTATGGAAATGGGCGAGACCAAAACGCGAGAATTGATTAAACAACTTAAACCCTACAAGGCAAAACTACTCGCTGAAAAAGTCGAAACTTACGCTGAATATAAATACCTGCTTGAATTGGGCTGTACTTATTTTCAAGGCTTTTTTTTCAACAAACCCAATATTGTTTCCGGAAAACGCCTAAGTGTTAATCAGACCGCTGCAATTCAACTTTTAAATACAGTTAACAACCCAGATGTTGAATTTGAAGATCTGTCTAAAATAATCTCAAAAGATGTTGGACTAAGTTTTAAATTGCTGCACTATATAAATTCTGCATTTTTTGCATTACCCAATAAAGTCTCATCTATTAATCATGCAATTTCCTATTTAGGACTCAAGGAAATAAAACGCTGGATAAATATAATGACACTCTCATCATTATCCAACAAACCCGAAGCAGTGATGAATAATGCCTTGATTCGAGGCAAAATGTGTGAAGAATTAGCAAACCTGAGCGGTAACAAATCGGACAACTTTTTTCTGATCGGCATTCTATCCAATCTGGACAGCTTGCTGGATATAAGCCTTAAGGACGCAATTAGCCAACTGCCACTATCTGACGATATTAGTTCTGCCATATTAGACAAAAAAGGACTGGGTGGCGAAGCGCTTAACTGTGTTATCAGTTATGAGAACTGGGACATTTCAGCTATAACATTTAAAGATATTGATCAATCTATTATTGGCGATGCCTATATAAAAAGCATCGGCTGGGCAAAAGACATTCTAAGTAATATAAAATAACTATGCCGTCAAATACAATCCATAACCAAACCCTAGCACTTGCCGGAATTGCACAGGCTGTGGCACTGGTTCAACAACTGGCCACAACAGGAACTGCCGACTCGAAAGCATTGGAGTCGAGCATTGGTAGTCTGTTCATTAATGATGAGCATGGCGTACAAAATGTATACGGCGGATTATCTGGACTTAAATTGGGCATTGAGCAACTAAACGATCAAATGACCGGTTTCAAAATCGCCAACCCTGAACAAGCACGCTATGCCGCCTCACTGGTTTTTCTGGAAAGCCAGCTCGATACACAACCAGCCATGCTTAAGACCATTTTTATCGGCATTGACCGGGCTCAAGCGCAAGCTGAACATTTTGGCTTGCTCCATGAAAATGTACTGGCCAATCTGGGCGACATTTATCATTCCTCCCTTAGTACGCTTCAACCACGGATTATGGTCAATGGTGAACAGGAATACTTATCAAAACCCGACGTAGTCAATAAAATTCGTGCCTGTTTGCTGGCAGGAATACGTTCGGCGATACTCTGGAAACAATGCGGTGGCACCCGCTGGAAATTTATCTTTTTACGTAAAAAAATTCAGATTGAAATACAACTATTGTTAAAACAGCTTTAGTTTCCGAAATGACTCCTCTTATTGAAGCCGAGCATCTTACCCGCTATTACGACAAACATTGCGCGGTAAAAGACGTCAGTTTTATTCTGGGCAAAGGTGAAGTACTCGGGTTTTTAGGTGCCAACGGCGCTGGTAAAACAACGACCATGCAGATGCTGTGTGGCAATCTCGCGCCCAGCGCTGGTCAAATCAAAATTAACGGCTTTGATCTTCTGGATCAACCCAAAGCTGCCAAACTAAATCTGGGCTATTTGCCGGACACACCACCGCTATACAAAGAATTAACCGTACAAGAATTTTTGCTTTATTGCTGCGCCTTGCATGGTATTACAAAAGCCTCCAGAGCTGGCGCTATAAAGACTACTCTAGAACGCTGTGGCTTAACCGAGGTTAGCGACCGACTGATCGCCAATTTGTCAAAAGGCTTTCAGCAAAGAGTTGGCATTGCCCAGGCCATCTTGCATAATCCTCAAGTTATCGTGCTGGACGAACCGACGGTAGGCCTTGATCCGATTCAAATTCGAGAAATCCGCACGCTAATCCGGGAACTGGGCCAGGATCACGGCGTCATTTTGTCAACTCACATTCTCACTGAAGTACAAGAATCTTGCTCGCATGTGCAAATTATTCATCAGGGACAGTTGATTTTCAATGAAACCATAGCTGGACTTAATCGGCAGATGGACACCGGAACTCTTCAAGTCTGCACCCGACTGACACCCGATATCAATCACTTGCTAGCTCTGCCCGGCATCAGCTCCATCGAACTAATTTCCGCAAACCAACTCAAAGTTCATCACAGCCTTACCGCAAATCCTGCCGAACAACTTGCAGAAACGATTATTGCCGCTGGCTGGGGTTTACAGGAACTAACGCCGGTAAAAAGGTCAATGGAGGATATTTTTATCAGCCTGACCAAAGATCATGTTGATGCTTGAAAATGCATGTAGACAAATGCCCTCAAGACAAACCTGATCTGTGGCACTTATTAAAACTTGAATAATAGCCAGGCTCCGCTTGTTTTTTTCGTGTCATTGTTGTCTTCGTGATGATATTTTCTAACTGATCGTTCTGCGTTGATTTACCTTAATAACTTATAAAAAAACATGATCCTAACCATAGCCTCCCGTGAATTTAAATCGCTATTTTTATCGCCCATGGCCTGGACAATTTTGGCTATTCTACAATTCATACTGGCGTTTTTATTTTTAACCCAAGTTGAAGCCTTCACTACACTCCAGTCCAAACTGGCCGGTATTGAAGGGGCGCCGGGCTTGACCGACATTATCGTACCGCCTTTATTCGGTAACGCCGGCATCATCCTGCTACTAGTTACACCTTTGTTGACCATGCGTTTAATCTGCGAAGAACGCCGTAACAAAACCTTGTCTCTGCTACTATCAGCACCGGTTTCCAATAGCGATATTATCCTCGGCAAGTATTTAGGCATTCTTGGACTGATGCTATTGATCATTACCTTGGTCACGCTAATGCCACTGTCTTTATTGAGTGGTGGAGATCTTGATTTAGGTAAATTATTTGCCAATATACTAGGACTGCTGTTACTGGTGGCCGCATTTACTGCAACTGGATTATTCATGTCTTGTATCAGCGGTCATCCCACGGTAGCGGCAATGAGTACTTTCGGGATTTTGCTGTTCCTGTGGATACTGGACTGGTCAGCCGGCCTCAATGACCAGGGCAGCGAACTGTTTGAATACCTGTCACTCCTGAGACACTTCCAAAACATCCAAAGCGGCTTAATCAGTTCGACTGATGTCAGCTATTTTTTGTTGTTTATAGCAACATTTATTGCGCTCAGCATTCACAGTCTGGATAACGACCGGTTGCAAAAATGAAAATATCAGCCCATAAACATCGGCAAATTCGCTTGAAAAATGGACTCATCACCCTGGCATTAATCTGTTTACTGGGAACGCTGGCCTGGTTAAGCACCCTTTACAGCACTGAAACCGACATCACCCGCAATGCAGGCAACAGCTTATCCGCAGCCTCGAAAAAACTGCTGGACTCTTTACCTGATAACATAGTAATTACCGCCTATATCAAAAAAGACACCGCGCTAAGAAGCCAAATTTCACAATTGGTAACCCGCTATAAACGTCATAAAAGCAACTTAAGCTTAACTTTTATAAACCCCGACTCGCAGCCGGAAAAAACCCGCGAACTTAATATCGATGCTGCCGGACTATTTCTTGTCGACTATCAGGGCCGCACTGAAAAACTTAACTTTATCGATGAATCATCACTAACCAATGCCTTGCTGCAACTGGCTAACGCCGACGAACGTTGGGTTACTTTTTTATCCGGTCATGGCGAAAGAACGCCAGACGGTATCGCTAATTTTGATTTTGGACAATTCAACAAAGAACTGGAACGACGTAAAATCAAAGCACTAGCAATCAATCTGGCGACGCTACCGGCAATTCCGAACAATTCTGCTTTACTGGTGCTTAGCGCGCCTGCGGTCCCCTTATTGAGCGGTGAACTTAACTTGATCAAAAGTTATATCCAGCAAGGTGGCAATCTGTTTTTAATGACCGATCCCGGTAACCACAATCTGGATGACTTGCTTAAAATACTGGGCTTACGTCAGTTACCAGGAACGCTTGTCGACAGTAAATCCAAGCTCTTTGGCATCAACGACCCGAGTTTCGTGCTGGCCAGCGACTATCTTCCCCATCTCATCACCCAAGGTTTCCAAACCATAACCGTTTATCCGGTTACTTCAGCACTGCAAAACGTCGAAGAAACCGATTACCAACCGGTAGAATTACTAAAAAGCGCAGTCCAGTCATGGACTGAAACCGGACCGATAGCAGGAAAAATTGTTTTTGATGCTGATGGCGAAGAAAAACAAGGTCCATTGGTGTTTGCTTATGCCTTGACCCGCAAGCTAGATGCTAAAAATTCTAAAACCGGATCGGGACAAGATTCTGCAAAAACCACGCCCAAGTCTGTCGAACAAAGAATTGTGGTTGTCGGTGACGGTGATTTTCTATCTAACGCCTATCTCGGCAATGTTGGCAATCTGGACATCGGACTACGAATGATCAACTGGCTATTTCACGACGATCGGTTTATCAACATCCCAACAAAAATTGCCGCCGATAAAAGCCTGCAATTAAGTCCAATTGCCGTAGGAATCATCGGCTTCGGCTTTTTGATTGCCATCCCTTTATTATTACTGGGAACGGGGATTTACATCTGGCGTAAGCGTAAACAACGCTGATATTGGTTTATAGTTTGATAATTAGAATATCTTTACTGTTAATTCTTAGTTCATTACCCGTATTTTTATTGGTAGAGTTATTGCTGTGGCTAGTCATACCTATTTTTCCAGAAGCCTTGACTTTATTAGGTTCGGCAATGTTAATCAGCAGTTTTTCTTTATTAGCAATTGCTGCTGTTTCGGGAATTTTAAAAATAATTACCGGCTCTATTCGAGATTATTGTTCGCTAAACCAACAGACCCAGCGCCGCTTTCGGTTTATTCAAGATCAACAGGAGCAAATTAAGCGACTGTTTCATTATCAAACAAAACAGATAAAATATATTCATGAATTAAAAAGAAAACGTTTTTTAAAGCATAATAATAAACAACACATTAACGCCTTGTCTGACTCAATTAATCTCGAACTATTGTTGCTTAAACCCAAATTATCCAAAAATTTTTATCAACAATTACAAGGCGAACATACACGCTATAAGAATCAACAAGATATCCAGGCATTATTAATATTACAACAGAAAATCTCTAGCTTGGTGTAGCGGATGACTATTTTAAATAAATTAATTAAACTGTTTTTTTTCATTAAAGACCAAAATCTCCAATGGCATCAAACCAATCAGGATGATCTGGCAAAACTTAAACAGTCTCGCGTATTGGCTGAAAAAGCTCTGGAAGCCCAATTAAAAAAGAAAAGCATAGTACTGGAACACCATATCAGCCTACTCAAAACCAAACACAACACTGAACTGTCGATGTTAAAAATAAAGTGCAAACAAGATATTATCGATTACAAACAATATCTTTCAGCTCTTGATAAACTAAAAAACTCCATTCAGACCAGCTACACCCATTTACCCGAAGCGATCGCTTTCACCATTCATCATCATGCTAAATATTTATTGAATCAAATGTGGGAGGCAGAAGATTTTGAACAAAAAATGCACTTGGAATTAAAACTTATCCGCTTTATGACGACTGTACATGAAGATGCGCGTGCTTATCTGGAAGGCATCACCACAGAAAAATTGCCTGAAAAAACCTTGAGCCTGATTGAGCGGCAATAAAATGACATGATGAATTAAGATATTACTATATAAGCCTAAGTTTCCCCAACCTTAACCACCTGAAAAATTAAAAACAATGCATAGATTGAGAGATAAAATTCGCGACATTCCTGACTTTCCAAAACCAGGCATTATATTCAAGGATATTACGCCGCTAGTCAAAGATCCAGCAACTTTGAGATTGGCTGTCCATCAGTTACTCCATCCTTTTCTGGGTAGAAATATTACCGTCGTTGCCGGCATGGAAGCTCGTGGCTTTATCTTTGGCTCTCTTGTCGCTTGGGAATTAGGACTACCTTTTGTTCCTTTAAGAAAACCGGGGAAACTTCCTTACGATGTCCAAAGTGTATCCTACGATCTTGAATACGGTTCGGCAACTTTAGAGGCACATATCGATGCGTTTGATGAAAACGATCGTGTGTTATTAATTGATGATCTTCTGGCTACTGGGGGCACAGCAAAAGCAAGCTGTGAATTGGTAGAACAACTAGGCGCAAAAGTTGAAGCTTGCGCCTTTGTAGTGGAATTGGATTTTCTTGAAGGCAGAAATAAATTACAGGATTACGAAATTCATTCATTGTTACATTATTAAAAATACAGATTAAAGGCGAACTTAGTTTTCGCCATTAATCTTTATTTCTTCTTTTCTTTTTTGAGGCAATGAATTTATCAAGTTTTTTACCCGCTTCTTCATACGCTTTAGTAGAAGTAACAAATGACTGGGCAGCGCTGTCAAATGATTGCGAGGCCTTTGAAAAGCTTTTGGAATCGGCTTCAAGACGGAGGGTAAATCCCGATTTTTTCCCAGAATTGTTTTGCAAACCTTGCGCTAATCCTGATCCTTTATTTCCGTCAAGCGACTGGTCGCCAAGGTCCTCTAAGTCAAGCGATGCTTCAGACTTTCCATCTGTAGCCAAATTGTTTCGCCATTGTAAGAATGATTCTCGCGTGAAGACGTAAGGATCAAGGGCTGCCTCGTCGATAAACTTCAACGCACCATCTGCATTTGCACGTTTATCTATCATGGCAACCGCTGCTATGGGTTGTGCGCTTTCCATAATGCTGAGCCATTTAAGATGAACGCCGGCATAAGTAGCTGGATTTGCAGCCGCATCAAATACTGCAGCAGGCATACCACGAGCTGTTGATGGACCGAAAATAGGTAATACTACATAAGAACCTTGTGGCACACCCCAGACCGCGAAGGTCTGATCAAAATCTTCCTGGTTTTGCTCTAAACCTAAATCCTTCGCCACATCAACAAGACCGAGTAAACCTAACGTTGAGTTGATTGCAAACCGGCCGGTATCTTCAGCACTTTGTGAAAATTTGGCCTGTAAAACATCATTAATAACCACATTGATGTTTTCCAAATTGTTAAAAAAATTAGATACACCAGTTTGCATGAACTTTGGTGTTATCCATTTATAACCATTTACAACAGGTTTTGCTAAATAGTCGTCAAATGAATCATTAAAACGAAACATTTTTCTATTAAAGCTTTCATAAGGATCGCTCTTATTAGTAGCAACTTGCTGATTTTCCGTATCTTCTGCAACTGCGCTGTTTACGATAAAAATACAGAAAAACAAGCCAAAATAAAACAGCGACAACTTCATTATTCCCTTTTCGTTATTTATTGTCTTCATTGACATAAAAACCTATTGTTTTGAATAACTTACAATTTTTTCGTTAATCTTGTTGATTAGCGCATCAAAGCCTTCACGTTCTAAAATGGAGGTATATTCCGATCGCTTCAAAGCCAAATCGCTAACTCCATTAGCAATTATGTTAATTATACGCCAGCTATTGCCTTTTTCCTTAAGCATATAGTCAAATTTTACCGGCTTGTCATCAGGGATAACCAAATGCGAATGCACAACCACCCCACCTCGCGTCGTTTCTTCTTCTGAATCAAAAACAAAAGATTCACCGGAATAATCTTTAAAATTATGTGCATAAGAAGCGATGCTCAGGCGGCTAAAAACATCAACAAGTTTTTGTTGTTGTTCCTCAGATAGCTTCTCACCTTCTTTACCAACAACAATGCGAGCAATTTTTGTTAAGTCGTGACTGTTCGTTACTGGCTCTGTCAGCTTCTCATAACGTCCAGAATAGCCAAGTTTTTTACCGTCTTTCATTATGCTAATGAGATCGGTCTGAAATTTATCTACAACTTGTTTTGCAGAAACGCCCGCTTCATCCTGAGCAACTGCCTGCACCGTCCCTAAAACAAAGAACATGAAAACAACCAATAACTTCATATTTTTAAAAAACATAAAAAACCTCTTTAAAACCAACACGTATTCATAACGCTGTATTGATTGGATTAGGTACTAGCCATAACATGCCTGGCATGTGGGTAAGCTAATACCAATCCAACCTATTAACTGCAAATTTGGCCTTATTACTTGACCATTTCTACTCTTACAGGAATTCCTGCAATCGTCGATGGACGGACTTCACTGGCATATTCAGGTGTAGGTTCAGGCACCATTTCGCCTTCGGTTTTTGGTCCTCTAATCGACGTCCATAAAGCCTTCAAAGGATGATTTAACATATCTTCAACCGCCGTTGCTTCATAACCGCAATGGGCCATACAGCTTGCACATTTTGGATTATTAACCGTACCGTATTTTTCCCAGGGCGTTGTATCCAAAAGCTCCTGAAATGTTGAAACATAGCCTTCATCAGCAAGAAGATAACAAGGTTTTTGCCAACCGAAAACGTTGCGCGTCGGATTGCCCCAAGGTGTGCAGTCATAATTTTGATTACCCGCCAAGAAATCAAGATAAAGCGAAGAGTGATTTAATTTCCAGTT
>CANNLO010000161.1 GCA_947505055.1 Methylococcaceae bacterium
CTTATTCACCGATTCAAACAAGCCAATCTTTTTAATGATTATCATTTTATGTTTGGAGATTTAAAAGGGTGCGGATTATTGCAGCAGACCAGGGAAAGTGACAATCGCAGGACAGCATTAGAAGCTCTGAATGAACTTGTAAACCGTGGCGTTTTAGTCCGTTACACGTCCCTAGTGCGAAAAGAAGGGCAAAAAGTGGTCAATGTCAAATATACGGTTTACCCTTCCGGTGATTTTATTAAAGAACAGAAGGCAGCCAGCAAGCGGGTAACTAACAATGAGGCAAAGGCATTAAATGAAGGGATGCAGATTGTGGATAAGTTGGGTGGAAGTAGTAGGTTAAAGCCGCAGTAAGTAGTAGGTTAAAGCCGCACATGTAGTAGGTTAAAACCGCAGTAAGTAGTAGGTTAAAGCCGCACATGGTTTTCTGGGTACGATTATGTAAAAAATAGCTGCTGTTTATATAAAGAAAGTAGTAGGTTAAAGCCGCAGTTAAAGTGAAAAGTAGTAGGTTAAAGCCGCACATGTAGTAGGTTAAAGCCGCAGTTAAAGTGAAAAGTAGTAGGTTAAAGCCGCAGATTAGAGTGAAGTAGTAGGTTAAAGCCGCAGTTAGATGAAGAAAAACACACTTAATAACATGATAATAAAAGATTTTTAGGTTTTCAGAATATCCCTATTCTTTTCTTCTTTTAATCTTTATATTTAATCTTATTTTATTCTTGCTGTTGCATCTGTGGATAATTCAAAACTAGAAATCCAGTCATGAAAAATTACTCAAAAGCAGACACTGGCAAAAACGCAATTTTGCGTTTTCTGGTCGTCAGCCAACGACCCCTTTGCGACATTAGGATATGAATTTAAGCTTTCCTATACCGGTCATTGGCATCGATACATTACTGATATTCCGGCTTTGTAAAGCTCCCTGTGTATAGGGCGCATTATGCAAGGGCAATTTTTTTTGGGATTATTACTCTTCTTCTATTTTTTCCTACTGTATTATTCTGAATTTGTTGCCCTATTTATCATGAGTTCAAGTACAGAATTTGAACCTGATGATGTTTCACCTTTTCTGTTATTAAAGCCTGTCTCCTGAGGTGAAAAGATGCAGGAAGCAGCGTGAGCTAAAACAATGTCTCCTGTTCCATTGCCCGTTGATGCTTCAACAAGTGCACGATACGTTAATAAGGCATTTTGCCGGTGGCGGTTAACTACCGCGTTATGCTTATGGGTGGTGTAATTTCTCGATGCCATCAACAGCATATAGCCCAAAACAGCAAAGATCAGTAATTTACTGCTAACAAGTTGAAACATTTCGGCATTATTTCCGGGCTTAATCCATTCCCATTTGTGAAGGAATAAGCTGAGGATAGCGAATGCTCCCACGGCTACGGCAAACCAATACGTGTATTTAAGCCAAGTACCCGCCAATGTTTCTTGAGTTTCTGCTTCCTGTTTAAAGTAGATTGCTTTCTGAGAGACACCTTGTTCCGATGCCACCGCACGAATCGCAGCTAACGCATTATCAGCGTCAACTTTCGCGGAATGTAACTGCTCGGTGAGATTCGCCGATTCATCCTTAATGGACTGAATCGTAGCGCGCGCTTGAGTTTCTAAAATGGTAGTGTCAGTTATTCTCGCAACTCCGTAGGCGACATATTGCCAAAGCTGCTCGAATAGTTGATCTCGCCTGTTTTGGAGTGTACTGAGAATTTGCGTTCGAGTTGCGGCAGCGTTGGTTTCTTGGGTATTAAAGTCAAGTATTTGCTTAAAGATGTTGAAATCAGATTGTGTCTGTGTGGTAATAACGTTTAGTTGAGTATCTGAAAAGTCTTCAAGAGCTGTTAAAGGAATTCGTTTGTATATGTCTATTAAAGCTTTGGCATGTGTAACGGCTTCTGAAAAACTCATTTGTGTACCTAAATCGGCTTCACGACTGAGTGACGATGCGTCAAATTGCTGTACCCGATTTAGATTTTCTTGCGTACTTTCTAAAAGTGATGTTGTTGCCATTAATCCTCCTTCATTAGTTTCATTTTTTCGATTTGAATGGTTTGCTTTTTTATCAATTAAGAGCGATTTGCAACAAAGCGAAGGACAGGGGTAATCTGTTCGGGTTAATTATCAATCCTAAAAACTTCACGTAATGCTTTGTTATGGTCAAATTCAATCAACATTTATTTTTGCTAAAATTTTACTAATTTTGATGCTTCTTGGTATGAAGCACACCCGATTATACTTAACTTAATTGTCAGATAGTTATGCAACAGATTAACCGGTTATAAAAAATGTATTTGCCTGGCTGAAATTACATTACCGAACTTCATTCTTCCATATTCATCGCCATAATTCGGCCAGTCGCGATCGGCAGGAATTGGCTAGCGATGAGTAACCTCAAAATTTGAGGATTACCAATGGCTGCTATTCATTGGAATAGCCTGTATTTTCTTGATAGTTGTATCAAGTTTGTCAGATTTTGGAATAAACGAAAATAAAAGTCGAATTGCAGTGCAATACGGAGCGACAAGCGTAGCGGCGTCAGTGATTTTTTACAAGCACATAGAGGAGACCAACGGTAAAGCCTGATGAAATTAAAGCGGTAATGGCGTGTTCCATTAACCTGGACCGCATCGAGCGGCGAAACTCCTTGGCCGCTTCATCTAATACCATGCTCAGGTTTGCGGCTTTGTCCGATGCTTCAGAACGGAAGGCCACGCGCGCAGCTTCTTGAATCGCGGCGCGTTGTTCCTCAACGGTTTTTGATGAAACCTCGATCGTTTTACGGTCAAGGTATTCCGCCAGTTCTGTTTTGGCTTGTTCCGTGAACGCGGTAATAGCCATGCGATATTTGTCACCAGCGTTATCCAGCGCCGTGACCGTGCTGGTAAGTCTTTCTTCGGCAGTGGCAACCAAGGCCGGGAGAGCTTCAACACGGGCAAGCAGCATATCCAGATCACCGAGCATTTCCGCAATCAAAGCTTCACGGGCAGTGCGTGGTGAATTCATGGCACAGCCTTACTTGAACAGGATTTTAAAAACATCATCCAGGTTCTTGTTGGCTGTCACTGCCAAGCGCTTCAAGGCCACCATGCGAATACACAATTCTTTTTCATCATCATCCTTGGCTTGGCGGAGCTGGGCGCGATAGTCGGTTGCATCGGTGGTAATATCGCCAAGCGACTTACCGACTGCCTTTAGACGCTCGAAGACTTCGTTTAAATGAATCACCGCCTCAGGTCGAACGATAAAAGACTTTTCCGACTCAGCGAGGCCAAACAGTGCTGCGAATTCATCAGTTACAGATTCATCGACATCGAGTTTATTGAACACCATGCGGATTTTCTTTTTCTCGATACCAAGTTTTTGCAAGGCGCGGATAGTGTTCACCGTATCGGCCTGCACCTTTTTTTCTTTGACCACGGGGATCACGAAGAAATCAAACTCTTCATGTGAACCGTCATATTGCTGCATGAGTTTCAAAAAATCTTCGACGTTGGAGGCGCCAACATCAATGATTGCCGAGTCCAGAGGCATTAATTCATCGACCAATTCACCAAATTTTTTACCCTTCATTTTTTCAACTTCAAGACCATCCGCATCCGCACCGGCGTTGATAGACTCAATAGAGAAAATCGGTGCATCACCCATGCGGGGTTTTAGCAAGTGACCGGCTACCGTCGTTTTACCGACGTTCCCAGAGAAATTCATAACAGCTACTTTCATTTTTTAGTCCTTTTTGCGAGTTTTGCTAATGCTTCGAGATCGGGCTTACTGCCGATGATTGCGTCTAAATCCGCTGGATTGTGAGAACTAACCACCGAGTTTACCGATTCGGTCTCTGTTTCCACAACTGGCGGGGCTTCGCGTGGTTTCGTCGGCTGGTTTTGAGACTGGCTAACTGACTTATCCGAAGTAATTGACGTTTTGTTGCGTTTCTGGCGAATTCTTTTGAGGGTTGTATCAAAGGTAGCAAGCGTCATTTCAAGACCGTGCGCAGCAAGTTCTTCAAGAACCGAAGAGCGAGTAACACTGGCAGCCAAAGCAAATTCTACATCATCAATCACATCCCGCAGGCGGGCCGCTTTAGATCGTTTGTTGTCGTCTGAAGCAAGCGCACGGAGTCGTTCTGCTATGGCTTTTTTATCCATTCTGAAAACACCTGTTGTTGTATTGTAACTTATTATGTCCCACTAATGTCTTATTATCAATTTTTCTCGTCCGCAAAATGTTTAACTAATATATCATAATTGTCCTATTAATGTACGCATTTGTTTGTTATAAGTCCTTTTTATGCCCCATAAATTTAAAGGAATAGAGGGAGTAAGAAATTAAGGCAGGATAGGCGTTAGCGCTGCTATATGGTACACTGTACCCCAATAATCCCACCCACTACGCCCCGATTTTCCTATGCCCGTACTAAAAACCCTGGTAGAGACTGAAACCAAGACACTCTTTCGTAACCTGGCGAAGACGCGCGGGCTGTCAGAATCCGAACTGCTACGGTCGGTGGTCATGGTCGTCACCGGTCAAGACGCCGCAGATAAGACCATAGAACCAGAAGCCGAAAATACAGAATTAGAGCGCATGACGGTACGGCTACCTGGCTTTTTAATGGAAGCTGCCAAACAGCGCGGTAAGTCAAAGGGAATGGCCACCAGTCGATGGGTAGCCGCCCTGGTACAAGCCAACCTCACAGGCAAACCAGTCATGACCGACAAGGAATTGGCGGAATTGCAAGCCAGCAACCGCGAGCTGGCCGCCATAGGCCGCAATATCAACCAAATTGCGAAGGCACTCAATGAAGTCTTTCATGAAACCGAACGGGTGCGGCTAGACACCTTGGCGGCCTTAAGTCAGTCCATTACCGAAAACCGGACGGCTATTCGTTCTTTAGTGCGATCCAGTCAACAAGCATGGGAGACTAAAAATGGCGTTGATTGAAGCTGAGTTAGGAAATGCGTTATACGCAGCGGTCAAACGTAAGACCAACAACACCAAGAAATTGCGAGCAGTCGACGTTCGAGCTAAAGCTTCGCGTGTTGCTGCCGGTTCACCCGAGGTCATGGTAAAAATCACCGGTTTCGGTAAAGGCGCAGACCACGTTAAAGCCCATCTTGATTACATCACCCGGAAGGGGAAACTTGACATGGAAAATGACCGGGGGGAAGTTTTCACTGGAAAAGAGGAAGTCAAAACCTTGTTTAAAGATTGGGAAAATGATTTTGCCGCCAGTAAACGGCACAAAAACCAGCGCGACACGATGCACATGGTGCTTTCCATGCCGGAAAGCACAGACCCGGAAGCGGTCAGGAAAGCGGTGCGAGAGTTCGCCAAAACCACCTTTGGCAAAAACCATGAATACGTTTTTGTCCTGCACACTGACGAGCCGCATCCGCATTGTCATGTCACCGTTAAACTACTCGGTTTTAACGGTAAACGCTTAAATCCGCGCAAAGCAGACTTGCAGCATTGGCGTGAGGGTTTCGCAGAAAAGTTACGTGAACAAGGTGTCAATGCAGAAGCCACACCCCGCATTAGCCGGGGTGTTGTTAAAAAGGCCGAGCCAAGCGTCATTCGCCACATTGAGCGGGGCGATAAAACCCACGAACCGCGTGTAGCCAAGGTCAGAGCTGCCAAGATTAAAGAAGCGGCCGATGAGCTTAGCGCCGAAGCAAAAGGCTTGACGGTTGCCTCTAAACCTTGGGAAAGCGCCATTAAGACTCAACAGAATAACATTCGCCAAGCCTGGTTGGCCGCCGCCGACGCGCTTGAGCAAGAGAACCCCCGTATTACCTTTAACCAACAGGAACCACGCAATGAACGACCCCAGTACGAACAAAGCAACCCAGAACGAGTCCGAGCAGGACAGCGCGCTGCCGCTGTATATCAGTCCAACCTTGAAAAATATGGACAGCCAACATCGCCCGGAACCGTCGCCAGCTTGCGAAACGTGTCCAGCATCATTATGGTTCACCACGAACGAGCTTCTAAAGTGTTATTGCAGCCGGATGCACCTGATCGTATGGGATGGGAACGAGACGCCGATTCTGAAATGCGATGGACGCGAACTGGCGTTACTCTCGATCTCAGCGGCCAAGAACGACTAGCTGACTATCAAAGTAATATCGAGGAAAACAAAGCGTTTGCCAACCGTATTCGTATTTTTGTAGCGAACATGCCGACCCTTGACACGGAGCGACATCAGATAAAACGGGATTTAACGCAGCGGTTTAGTCAGCAGGTTGAGCGGCCTCATGGCACTGTCATTGAGACCTCGCCGCAGATTAGTAATGGGCAAACCAAAGCAGCGGAGCAATCCGCACCCAGAGGTCACGATATAGAGCGTTAGCTGGTCGAGTAGCGCTTGCCATCAGTGATTTGAATGTCAACTAAAAAGAATTTGTTACAATCTTAATTCAAATAGTAACAATCGGCTATGACAGTCAGTTCGCTATGTTAATATTAACATAGCGACCCACACGGTACTCTACACCGCCACCAATGCGGCGAGGTTGAAAGGTTGTGGGAGGTGATTTGTCCTATTTTTAATGGTTACAATTAAAGCAGACGTTGACGGTTGTAACCACTTTCTCAAATATTTCCTTTTTCTTTTTTGCGATAGTGGATTCCTGCTTTTCCTGTCCTATGTAGAGATCGGCCTGCATCAACATTTCTTGTTCACGAACCTTGATCAATACGATCCTCCCCAGCTCCCCATATTTCTTATGCCCGAAAACATAACAATGCCCTCTATGGTCATATCCCCTTGATGCGGTAACATCAGGGGGTAAATCGTCAGGATGCAACTGTTTTAATCCTGGTCGTATTTTCTGTCCCTCTGCAATCCATTGTAATTCTGCCTGTAGGAATTTTGCTTTTCCCAGTTGCTCAAGCCCTTTTTTTATCTTCCTGGGATTTGGTGTGTGCTCTATTGGGTGTGGGGTTTGTTGTTTTCCTTTCTTCAGTTCTTGAGTTCTTCTGTCCATAACCTCTCCTAGAAGATCGGAAATACTTTTAGCATCCTGGAATAACCGTTCCTTTTCAGCATGCGCAAAGTGTCGTCCTAGCCCCTTACTTAGCATGACCTCAAATTCTCCCGTAACAAGAAAATTGCCGTCCATAATGGTGTTACTCACACTGAGGTGTCTGTACCGCAATAGTGTTTCGCAACAGGCGTGAATGAGTGGTTTTGTTTTCTCATCTATATCTTGGTACATATCAGCGGCAATAGCCTCATTCAAAACAAAATCGATGCCATTACCGCGTAATTCAAAGCGGAATAAAAAAATAGATACATCATTCCCGGCTATATTTTTCAAATTCACCTCATCTTTGAGGACAAAATACGGATCATCCTGTAAGTGATTTTTACAGGCATTAGGCTAATTTTATCTTTTCTAGGTGTTGCAGTGCCGACCGCCAATTGATCGTCATATTCAAAGCTGCATTTATTTACCAGAAGAGCTATTTTCATCGCTTTCTGACTTATCCAGTGATTTATAAACCTCCAGCTGGCCCTCCAGGTTAGCAACCAGTTTTTCGGCATCCGAAGCGGCTTTATTGACGGCTTTCAAATCAGATTTAATGGTTTTTAACTCGGAAACGGCGGACTCATAGCGCACATTCAGTTTTTCAAATTCGATAACCCGTTTCGACAGCTCGGATGTCTTTTCCTTGATCTCCGCTTTCAGCTGCTCGTTGGCTTTAACTGTTGAATCCAACGACGATTGCAGGTTGTTTACCTGCATATCGAGAGACCGGATTTCCGCGTCTTTTTGTTTAATTTCCGCCTCGTGCTTTTGTTGCAGTTCTTGTTTTTCCTGAGCGGCTGTTTTGTTCGATACTTCCAGTGTGACTACCTGACCTTTCAGTTCACTAATTTCATGCTGGAGCCGGTCGTTATCTTTTGATAAGCCCACGTTAGCTTTTTCAGCCTCGTTTAATTGAGTGACTGCTTGCACGTAATCCTGGTTTTTTTCGTCTAACTGGGTTTTAAGCGCCGCCAACGTATCTTCCAGACGCTCGTTTTTTAGCGCTTGCGCCTCGGAAAACCTGAAGGCTTCCTCGACTTTTGCTTGAGTGGTTATTTCCGCCTGCTTCAACGCCTCGCGCTGAATATCGAGCTCTTCGTCGGCAATGCCTTTGGCGACGGCCCATATTTTCTTGATCAGGCCTTCGCCGTCTTTGGTCAGTTCGGGCGGAAGTTCAACGATAGCCGGAAGCGATTCCACGCCGAAAACCTTAGCCTCATCTGAAGCATTCCAGCTATTGAGGTACTTGGTGATGGTGGTCAGGCTGCCCCGGCCTAATTTGTCAAGCAAGATCAGTGCTGTGGGACGTTCGCCCTGCGCGGCAATTTCAGCGCAAGCCGCGTGTACTTCTTCTTCGGTAAGTCTTAGTGCCATGAGTGTAATCCTGTTGGCTATTGATTTAAACTGAGTATAGCATACTATTACACTATAAACAGTAATTATCATTATTACATAATTATGATAATTACATAATATTTCTTAACCTTTATTGCACCCACCCGGAATCATCCAGGAATGACTAGGTTTCTCATGCTTTGCATAGTCGGCCACCGGTATTTTTTCGCCGGTTACCTGCTCCAATTCATCGACGCTGACCAAATACCAATCCAGATTTTTCTTGGTTGCATCCGTCGAGTTCGGCACGATCCAGGCAATCGCCCTTTCATCTTGGCCCGAGCCACCGATAACCACTTTCCAAAACGCATCGGGCGTTTTTACGCCGTGACTCTGCACAAAGTAATCATCAGCCGGATTATTCCCCCAAATCACGCCGCCGATAACCAGCAATTCATCAATATCACGGTAGCATTCGATAATTTCTTCGGTCAGCAACCAAGCGCCCCGGTTCATCTGCGCGGTTTGCGGCAGGATATTAGTTATGTAATTGCTCTGCTTAATTGCTTCCGGCGAATAGTCGAGATGATTGGCGGGTACCTGGTGACCACGGTCGTAACCTTGCCCGTAACCCTTTGTGCTGGTTTGTTGGCATTCGGTTGGAACATTCTGATCAAGCTTGAAATTGCTTGCCCTAGCCTCGTTTCCGGCGTCGTGTTGGGCTTTGTATTGGAACTTCATTGCGCCGCGCTTCTCGCAATCCAGCCAGACGGTAAAGCCTTCGTAATTTAATCGCAGTAACTTGCCGGATGGGGGTATTTGCCTGCTTTTTGAATCCGAAAAAACAGTGTTGGATTGAGTATCCCTGGATGAAGGGAGCTCTGGACGTATTTGTGAACACGCCGTAATGGTAAGAAGAATGATGCTTAGAATGGCATAATACATAAAGCGCGTTGTATCTTGAAGGCAAAACTATTGAATGTATCACTATTGCCACTGAAATAGAAACCAGTGCTTAAAGAGACAACAATTTGTTTTTAAAACTAGATACCGTTTGAGCGGACGGTCAATCAAAACATTAGACAGAACGTGCCGAAATGTCTCATGTTTTTTATCCTATCCGGCGCAACAGGATTTATTCTGCTGAATCGGCGGGCATTTGACCGAACCGTAAGAGCAAAACACGCAGCAATCGCCTTTTTTGGGTTTAAGCAGGGTTCCGCAGGACTTGCAGTCATAGAAAAACTGGCAGGCATCGGTCGGCATGGTTTCCGTTTCGGCGTGTCCAC
>CANNLO010000162.1 GCA_947505055.1 Methylococcaceae bacterium
CCTTGGACAAACCAAGGGACGCGGGAAGCTCGGCCCATCTGGTAAGCAGAGTGTCCCTATTAAGGACGTATGGGCTTACCCCTTGGAGAGAAAATTCAAACACGAGCTAGCTGGGTGATTTTAGTTGGCAGGTTAACCGAATATTTACCCATACAGCGCGGCAAACAACTCTTTTAGCTGGTCTTTTTTATTAGCGTCAGGCTGTAGTAGCGGATAGGGCTTAAAAACACTCACCACCTTTTTCTCAATCTCTTCGCGGTCAAACTTGGTTTCGCGGCAGGTGGCCAACATTTCATCAAAGTAATCAGCAATGGTGCGGATTACAAAGGTTTCACCAATATCGGTGGTGGTGATATGAATAGCCTTTTCAAAAATCCTTAAAAAGTCTTTCCGGCAAGCCAGTTTTTCATTATCACTGAGCATTGCATTGCAATCAACATGCTGGTGATAGACGGTAATGGCCTCAAAGTAATCCTTGATGACCTTGCCACGACCATTCTTGCTGGCACTTTGATTGGTGTAATTGTTCTTTAGTTCGCTATAGCCCAAATAAAGGCCATTCACAAACAACACAATATCCGGTCGGAAGGAAAATACCTGCTGGCCTTGAAAAATGTACTTGTAAGGCAGTTCCTGGACTACGGAAAAGATGTTCTGCTCAAAGAGCGCATTGTTATGAATCACACTGTCACTGGTGTAAAACAAATGTAGCTTGGTACCCTGCAAGGTAATGGACTTGTTGGCGTTGATAAATAACGCCATATTACGACTGCTGGCGATACGTTCCTGTATCAACTCAATGAGTTCTGCTAATAATTGCTTTTTGTTGCCACGATACTTTTTTAGCAGGGTCTCATAAGGCTTTTTGTTGAGCTCAGTACCGGATATAAACGCCTGCAAGTCTTCTTCAATGATTAACGACTGGGTAATGGTGTTGGCTTTGACCTCCTTGTAACCCAGTCCATCGCGAAAAAAAGGGATTAAGAATTTGTCTTGCAGGTGCAGTTCGTTCATTAGGCTGCTCTAGTATCGGAAGTGGCGGTGTAAATTACCACACCCACACGGTCAATGTGCTCAATTAACTGGCGATTCTTCAACTCATGGTAGTTTTGCAAGTCAACCAGATAAGGTATATTCAACTCATCCAAATCCATCAGCATTCGGGCAATGGCAAAGCGGTCTATACCGTGTCCAAAAACCATCAGGTCAATATCACTCCGCTCATGAAACGTACCCTTTGCACGGGAACCATACAGCTTGACTTGCTCAACGGCAGGGTATTTTGCGAACACCTGGGTTAAGGCCAACAAAGTTTTTTCATCAAGCCCAATGTTCGTCATAGGGTGTTAATTTCCATCAACAATGCCAGATACCATTCATCCAACAAGGGTAGATAGTTGTCACGAACTGATTGGATAACGTCTTCAAACTTTGCAAAGTCGTAAGTATGACTCATCAAATTTCGGTCACCAATCATGTTTAACCAGGTTTCAGGATCGTTAATGTACTTTGCTGCATAAGCTTGTCTAATCACCGCTTTGGGCGATATTTGGTCTAACAGGATGCCATCGCTTTCCATCTTGTCCTTCAAGACCTTCCACGCCAATTCAAACGTGTATTCAAACCGTTGGATAATACCTTCCTTTTCAAGCTGGCTCAGTTTGGAAGGGTCTTGTTCAATGGCCTCGCGCAGCAATAAGAATGCTCGCTTGAAATTGGCAAAACGTTGTTGCCAGCGTATATCCTGAGCTTTTTGTTCGTGTGATTTAGTCATGGTCGTTTATCCATTAAAATGAGACTTGTTAACCTCTTGTTTGGCGGCAACATAGCGTTGCTTCGGACTGGAAGGTTTGTCTGGAATGGTCGGCAGTAGTTTGCCAGATGCAATTAACGGCAGTAATAATGCGTTACGAAAATGCGGGCGATGGCTCAACTTCAAATATTGCATCATTTCTTTTGTTGAGCGCGGATTGTCACAAAATGATAGCAGTGCTTCAGCCTGTTCGGTAGCTTGTACGGTGACCTGTTCGGTAACCCGTAAGGCGAACTTAGTCATCACCCTGCAACCCCCATTCAACATCGTCCCGAATAAGGGTTTCGCTTGAGACATCTTTTAGCCCATCCGTGATAATCTTTTCCATGGGTTGGCAATTTGCAAACTGCACACATTCAATTGAAGCCTTGATGTATGTTTCTGCGCTAATACGCGAATAATCTACACAACGATAGCCATTGTGTAACGCAATCATGTCAAAAAACAAACGGGTAATCCGTCCGTTTAATTCATAAAAAGGATGCAAGGCGATCAACTCGCATTTGAAATAGGCTAATTCCTTAATAAAATCAGCTTTAGCTCCACCCTCGTTGTTTAAATAATTCGCCTTTGCCAACTCGGTAAACAGTTTACGCGAGCTGCTTTCCACGCAATCACCCTGACAAAAACGGGTTGAGCCTTTCGTCATGTTAAAATGACGATAAACACCCGCCCATTCGTACAGGCTTTCAAATGTTCTGCAATGCAAAGACTTGAAATAGGCTTCGTCAAATACGGTATCACCGTCCAATTCGTCATAAAAAACCTGATACGCCTCCTCAAGCAATTCGCATTCTAATTCGTGCAACTCTTCACTGTTGCTTATGCCAAGTTTGTTGTGCGGAATATCCGTACCGGCAATATAAATCAGGCTATTTTCTAGGCGATACTTGGATGCCATATTGCCGCCGTAGTTGTTGAATTTTTTGAACCACTTCCGCTGTAGCAGGCTTGTAGCCCTCTATGGACTGTGTTGTTTGAATAATTTTTTTAAGTTCGGTAGGGTTAAGCGGATGCTTATTCATGGTTAAACAACCTCGTTAGTTATTTTAATTTTTCCCGTCACCACATCGTTGATCAGGGTAAGACGCAGCTCTTTTAGTTTGGCAACTTGTGTGTTGATACTGGTGACAATGCGGACAATGTGTGCGGTTTTTTGGTCTAGGTATTCAGCAATAGCTTGCTGTTCATAAAGTGGTGGCGTTGGTGTTGGCAAATTTGCGATGAAATTTGAACTGACGCGTGGCATTTTTGCCCCCGCAGTAGAACTATTTATTACATCAATGTACCTATCAGATAGCATTAAATATTGCGCAAAATTAGATGTGATACATTTTTTCATACGGTAAACAAATATATCGCCAACGGCATTACCATTAAATTCAGCCAAATATACTTTAGCCAGATATGGTCTTAACTTACCAAACAAAATATCATTTTGTTTGAATTCAACGCCATCACCATCAAACTCACTATCTGTTGATATAAAACGTCCAGTTTTTCCTTCAATGTTTTCAAGGCCAACTTTTGTTAATGACGAGTTTGCACATCTATCAGAAACAAAACTGAAATTATCTTTGTGCCTATTAAAAAGCCAATGCGCTGGTATTTCACCAATCCACTCAACACCACTGTCTTTCATAGCCACAGATTTATCCAGACCACGAGTGATGGTTTCGTTGATTAGTGCTTGTTTGAGCTTATTGTACTGTGTTGACTTTTTACTGAGCAGGTCTATTTGACGGTCAATTTGCGCGGTTTTTGTGTCAAGGTAATTGGCGATGGCTGTCTGTTCAGGAAGTGAGGGTAATATAACCCATAATCGCTTGATGGCCTCTTGATTGATATTTGGATCTTTTCTTGCGCTATCTGCAAACATCTCCCAAATCGGGCGAAAATACTGCACGTAATACCAAAGGTAAATTGAATTGAAACATTTTTCATGCGGCAATATAGCGCATACCGATTGGTTGATTGTAACTGCTTTTTGAAGAAGTGAATTTTTGCCAATTGTACCCATTCCACCATACATAGCTAATAACACACTATTAACTGGAATAGTTTTTAAGCCGCAGTCATCTAAAGCCAGATCGGTAATTTTAAATTCGGATTTGAATAAACGCCCATTATTTAGATCAGTAGTTCGTACCCAATAGTTTGTACCACCATCATAGTATTTACTTGAACCACTTTGTGGCGTGGTTCCAGACTGTGTTTTGGTTAAGTTTTTTAAACGATCCAAAGTCCAATGCGCCGGAACCTTACCCAGCCACTCAATCCCACTATCCTTATAAGCCTCATAGCGTTTTATACTCTGCAACTTCATAGCTGAATTCCCTGATCCGTTTGATCCAATACAAACGCAATGCGGTCACTTTCAAGCAGTTGTTTTAACTCTGTTTCACTCGGCAAATAGAGTTGATATTTTGAGGCAAAGAGATTGTTGTTATCATTAAGTACAGAATATTTAGCCACGACATCGTCGGTATCAGCACACAGTAAAATGCCAATAGTAGGATTGTCGGTTACTTGTTTTTCCAGGTCATCAAACATGCGTACATACATGTCCAATTGCCCAATATCTTTATGCGCTAATTTACCTGCTTTTATATCAATAACTACAAAGCATTTGAGCAAGTAATTATAAAAAACAAGGTCTATAAAAAAATCCGAGGTTTCAGTACGGATTAGTTTTTGCCGTGCCACAAAGGCAAACCCTTTACCTAGCTCTAATAAAAATTGTTGCAGATGCTTAATAATCGCTGTTTCTAAATCTTTTTCTTTATGGGTTAAGTTTGCAGGTAAATTTAAAAATTCAAGTACATAAGGATTTTTAATAAAATCTAAATTTACGTTGATTGGTTCGCCTATTTCTTTTGATGATTGATTGGCTAAAATACGCTGACAATATTGGCTGCTAATGTTTCTATCCAATTTTCGTGTAGTCCAGTGCTGCTGTATTGTTTCGGTCATATAAAACCGTCTTGTTTCTATGTTTTCAACCCGAATCAATAACCGATAATGTGACCAAGACAATTCGGGACTCACTGCGTCCCATATTGGAAAACATTGATAAAACTGCCTAATGCGTCGTAATTCTCTTTCGTCAAACCCCTTGCCTACATCGACGATCAATTTTTGTGATAATTCCTTTAATAAAAATTGTCCGTAACCAGCTCGTTCTTTACCGTGTTGTTCTTCTTCGACAATACGTTTACCGATAAGCCAATACGCTTCAACCATGGCAAAATTAACCGCCGTCGCGGCCTTTTGTCTGGCAACCGCGAGTATGGTTTTAATTTCAGAGATAAACGTTGATGTATTGGTAATGGTCATAAACTCAACCCAGCTTCCAACGCCTTCAGCTCGTCATCAAGTGCAGCAATCTCAGTCAATATTGTGCTCACTTCCCTTAGTTTCTCTGGCTTGTAGAAAATCTTGTTAAAGTTTAGCTCAACACCGACAACGTTTTCCAAGTAGGTAAACGGTTTGCTAATGTACTTGTCCATGAAGGCTTCAATTGCCGCTTGGTTGGCAGCTTCGTCCTTATGGTAGGGAATAATCTCATAATCCTTTTGATAATCAGGTGTCAGTTCTACGCTAATTTCAATGCGCTCCGGCTGAGTTTTACTGGCTTTTTTTAGTGCCGACTTGATGACAATCTTTCCGCAACCCAATGCCTCTTGCTTTGTGGTTGTTTTGACCAAGGTTTCTTGTTCAGCGTCATATTGATATTGCGCCTGGTGAGTGGTAACGATTAGCGGTTGCTCCTTGTAATCAAGGCTAGCGATAAAAGGTTTAATATCCAGCTCAAAATACGTTGCAAGTGATTTATGTGTATTGCTATCAAAGTCGGTAATCACAAACTCGGTTAGCTCTCGCTCGCCATTGCTCAGTTTTATGGGTGTCAGTTTCTCGCTGGTTTTACCGTTTTCCAACTGTGCGGCAAAGCTGTTGCCGAATTCATCCACGTTGGTCAGTACGATGGCTTGTTTGTTAAAGTAAAAGAATTCCTTGTCAAACACCTTTGCGTAATCGGTATCTTGATAGGCGGTCAGCGTGGCGACAATTTCCAGACGATTAGGTTCGTCTACTTCTTTGCGTTTTGAACCTTTGCTCTTTTTGAGCGGTTTGAATTTGTCACTGGCGTTAATCAGCATCACCTTGTCTTTGTGGTGCAGCTGCTTGTTTTTGTTGAGTACCCACAAATAGGTGTAAATTCCGGTGTTAAAGAACTCATCGGTGGGCAGCTGTATCACTGCTTCTACAATGTCAGTGTCCAACATCCATTTACGGATATTACTTTCTGCTGACCCCGCATCACCACTAAATAGCGTTGAGCCATTATGTACCACTACGCCCATGCCGACGCTATCAAGCTTGGAGATTAGATGCTGCATAAACAGTAGCTGCCCATCTGAAATTGACGGCAAGAATTTGAAACGTCCGGTTTTGTCGTTGCTAATATCTTTTTCGTAACCTTTCCAACTCACGCCGTAAGGCGGATTGGCAATGACTACATCAAACTCTTCATTATCAAACTTGTCGTCTACCAGCGTGTTACCGTGCTCAATTTTTGAGTCGGGGCGAAACCTGCTTTCAATTTTGGCAAGTGCGTAGAGCGCGTCATTCCAATCTTGTCCAAAGGTTTGAGTCATACGTTTAAACTTTTGGTTAATGCGGTCTTCAACCCCAAACAACATGTTGCCGCCACCACAGGTGCAGTCGTACAGTTTTAGCAGGGTATCGGATTCTTCAATCTTGGACGCAATGATTTCTGCAATTAGCGCAATGACGTCATCTGGCGTGTATTGCTCTCCAGCGGTCTCAGCAGAAATATCAGCCCACTTACGTTTAATGTGCTCTTCCAGCGTAGTGATTTCGGAGTTGTTGAAGGGCTTGAGGTCAATTTCTGACCATAGCTTGGTGTAACCCAACAAAACTTTTTTGGCTTTTAGTTTGGTAATTACGCCCTTAATATCAAGAAACTTTTCACCATCAGTGGCATCAACACCTAACAGATCCTTTGTTTCACCATCAAAGCCATGTAAATAGGCATCAAAGTCAATATCAAAGGATTTGTCATTGGCGCAAATATCCTTAATGGTCTTGTTTTGCTCAAAGATGTACACGTTGTAGCCTTGCCCACGATCTTTGATCATGTCTATGAAATCGGCTTTATCAACTTTTGCCAACGCATCTTCACCAATATCTGTCTTGAGTTCATCAAACATTCGGATTAACCGGCTCTCAATCATCGCCATTGCAAAAAATGGCATCATGAAAGATGGCCATTCGGATTCCTTAATACCACTACCGCGTAATAGATCAGCAGTTTGCCAAATTTTTGATTCGTATTGGAGAATATCCATTGTAAAGCGTGATTCCTGTTTTAATTTAGCCAGCAGTAATTATTCTGCCCATCAGCTTGAGACGGTATAAGCCCAGTATAATAGGTCATTGGCCGCTAGCTTCAAAATATGTAGGTGTAATAAAGGCTTGGCATCGTCTAATCTAAGCGCATAAAAGTAAGCCTGACTAACCGTTCACCTGGAATTAAATTGTTGACTACTAAACCTGCGTAGTGGCAATGCTGTCATGGCCCAACAGGGCCTGAATATCCGCCAATTGTACGTCCTTTTCCAGCAAACGGGTGGCGGAACTTATGCGGCGTGACCTTTTTGTCGATACCAGCCTTGTCGATCAGCTTCTTTAAATAGGCCCGGACTGCATGAGGTCCGGGCGGCTTTGCGCAAGTTACCTTCACCGTTATATCGTCTTTAGCGACGACATTTTCCCTCAACCCCGGCAGCCCTCCAAATTCAACATAACCTCATTTTATCTGACACAAAATCCTGACTCCAGAAGCCAAAAGATCGGCAGGTTATCCACAAAATCTGTGGATAACTCTGTCTGTAATTTGTCACATTGCCTTGTTATGAACTGCCCTGTCTAACCTTAGGTCAAATTGACTAAAAACTGGCCAGACGTTTTTTATCCTTGCTACACGATGCTAATGAAATGTCTTGGCTCTGTTTCAAAGATAAGCTCCACCTATAGTCAGACCTCACATTTTTATAGCTTGGCGGTGCTGTTGATCAAACCTTACAAATGGCTTCTGTTCTTGCCGTTGCTCCGCCACAAGTTGTAATGCCTGGCATTCAATAATGTTGCTTACAATAGTCGTTACTTGACGCTCAACACCTTCGCGACCTAACACGCTGTTGGTCGCAAGGTCGTTAAAGTCGGTGTAGCGCTTCAGTTTGGTAATCGCCTGTTGTTGCTCGTCGGTCAAATTACCAGCTCGCGCTTGTGACGGCGTTACCGGCTCCAGATTCACAGAGTAGCTTTGCTCTCCTGGTGCGAATATCGGAAAAATAGCCGTACCAGCAACAGCTTTAGCCGCCGCCAAGGCTTTTTCTTTACCTGGATTTTTGTCTTCGGTCAGATCCAGATGCGCGTCAAAGTCGCCCGCAATAACAAAGGGTTTATCGGGGAATCTTTCACGTAGCTGCTTGGCCACGTTGGGCAGATTGCCACTATCGAACGCGGCGACAGTGGCATAGCCTAGGGCTTGCGATAAAGTATCCGCTGTCGCATAACCCTCGGCGATAACAATAGCCGGGGCTTTTTCAAGATCCTCCAACCCTTTCCTACCGACAACATGGAACATGTCTTGTTTAACACCCCCGGCAACAAACCGTTTGCTACCGTTTTCCTGAATGGTTTGCACTGACCGGATTTCACCATTCACGTCTTGAGCGGTCAGCAGTAAATCACCTGCGGTAAAAACCATTTTTTCTGGGTTTGCTTCACGTAAGGCTTTAGACGCCTTCCAGGTCTTGCCAATCATCACTACCGAATCGGCAGACAAGGTGCTGCCATCTTCCGGCACTACGCGCAAATCACCGGGACGGACCTGTTTCGTTTGCAAATATTTATGGTCTGCCGTTGCCGGAGCAGCGACAGCTAATAACTCACGCACAGCACTCGCCACCTTATCGTGTTGGGCTTGCTGAGCGACTTCGCGTTGTTGGAGCTTGGCGGCGCTATCGGCTTGCAATGTTGCCTTTTCCTGTTCGCTTAACGAATAGCCCTTGGCTTTCCATTTCAACACCTCGCCCGTCCGGTTATTCTGAATATATCCTGCCGGGTGAGTATCAAGATGTCCCACATAAAACCCCGCGCGTTCCCCCGCTTTATCACCCACGGTTTCGATTCTATGCTTGTTACCGTCCATGATAGGGTGCTGGCCGGTAACCACACAGCCCACTGTTTGCAGTGCTTCGGCAAATTCCTCGCGCGGCGTTATGGCAGGCGCTTGTTGGTTCTTCACATTTTCCGGCAACCAGCGCTGTAATTTATCCAGGTCCGCCGTCGGCTTGGCGTACCAGGATTTTGCCTGTTTATCCCAGAGTGCGCCCTCAGCCTTGGCCAAAACCCGTTCGCTGTAAGGAACCGCGAGATATTGTCTGTCGGCCTTTACTTCACCAGTTGTAGCCTTAATGTCAGTTTTCTTCTGAGCGGTTGACTTGGCATCACCGGCTTGTAGCCATTTAGAGAACTGTGTTTGTTCAACACCGACCGGGATATACCAGGATTGTTGTCCTCGATCCCAACTCGCACCGAGGGCTTTGGCCTCGTTTTTTTCGCGATACGGGACATTAATGTAGGTTTTGTCATCTTTACCGGAAATGTTACGCGCCTGTTGCTGCTCGATCTCGATTGCTTTCTTCTGGAACTCGCTATCATGGATCGTGGCGGCTAAATCAGCGGTTTTTCGTTTCTCCCTGGCGGATGAAATATCCTC
>CANNLO010000163.1 GCA_947505055.1 Methylococcaceae bacterium
CCACTACTAATAAGTGATTGGCGCGCTTGCTTCAAACCATCTCCAACAAAGTTAAATAAATGTGCTGTTGCAACAGCATCCACTCGCGAATCAGCAAGACCTACTGCAAGATGAGTGGCATTTCCAACACCGCCTGCCAAAATAACGGGTTTAGACATATTAGCAGGTAACAAATCCAGCAATCCTAAATCGAAGCCCTGACCAGTGCCATCACGGTCCATTGAATTGAGATAAAGCTCACCAATATTATCTTGTGCTACTTGCTCAATCCACTTAGTGGCCGACCCCTCAAGACACTTATTGCCAGATTCCGACCAAGCCTGATAGCTCCCATCAGCTGCAGATTTTATATCGATTGATGCAACTACGCATTGCTGGCCAAACTCACTAGCCAAGTGACCGACAAACCCATTATTTTCATAAAGCGTAGAATTAACAACTACCTTGTCAGCACCACAGCGGAGCAAGTTACGTGCAGCTTTAATAGTATGAACCCCACCGCCTGCCGCAATCGGAACAAAACAACCCTCAGTGAGTAATTGCAGAGCCGCACAGAATTCCTCAGGTTTTTTTTCACCACGTGTTACATCAAGGACTATTAGCTCATCAATTGAATATGAAATATGCGAGAAATTGTAATTTTTCTGCAACCATTGCAAGCTTCCCACTTTCTGTAAGCGAAAATTTCGGCTCAGCATAAACTGGCCATTGTCATAGAGTAATGTAAATATCAGGCGTTTTTTTAGCATAACACTACTGTGCCAAAAAGTTATTCAATAAGATCAATCCATTGGTCTGACTTTTCTCTGGATGAAACTGAGTAGCAAAAATATTATCTTGCTCATAAGCAGCTAGAAACTCTACTCCGTAGTTACAGATTGCTGGCTTGCCAATTAATCCCACTGGCAACATACGATACGAGTGAACGAAATAGAAGTCGGCGGCTTGCTGCAAACCTTTAAATAAGCGTGAATTAGGCTGACTATGAACAAGATCAAAACCAATATGCGGGATTTTATTAGATCCAATTTCCTGAGGCGTGAATTTATCCACCAAGCTTGGTATCAAATTTAATCCGACCGTATTGCCGTCCTCTGAACTATTAGTACCCATCAATTGCATTCCTAAGCAAATACCTAAAATCTTATTGCCTTTTTTTTGTACGGTTTCAACAATGGCCTGATCAAGCTCTTTTTCCTTAAGTGCAATCATAGCTTTTCGAAATGAGCCGACGCCTGGGAGTAAAAGTGAGTCTGCCTTTATGATTTCATCAGGATCACCACTAATCTTAGGGTTACATCCTAAATAGCGCAAAGCGCTAAGCACAGACCATAAATTCCCCATGCCATAGTCAATCACCGTGATGTTTTTTTTATTCATGCTACCACAAACTTTGGCTTCCACCGCCCATCCAGCTTTTCGAACAACTCTTGATTGGCGTAGCGATCAAGCACTGCATCAAACTCAGCTTGTGTCATTTGATAATAATCCAAATAGAGTTGGATAAATTCTTCAGGATAATGACCATCATAAAGACGAACCAAATTAACTGCCTGATCCCTATTCATAGCTCCACGGCGCACCTCTATACAAGCATCCTGATTCGCTCGGCCAAAGCCAAATTTCAGATACATTAAATAGGTATGCAAAGCATAAAGAGCTTGATCATTCTGCGAGAAGTTAGTAAAAGTTCCTGCGTTTGAGTCCTCAGCTTCCTTAAGGCCACAATGTTCTTTAGCTATCAAGTAATTTCTGTAAGGATCCCAATTCTCGAAGTATGACCAATGCGTAAGTTTTATGTTGCTTGTATTAACTTTTTCATCCGAAGGGTACTCAAAGAAATGTAACGCAGCCTTGGTTAATTTAGATGCACTTAATACTTTGTCATATCCTCCCTCCAAATAAACTCTTTTTTGATAATTAATATCATATATAGGATTTGCTGCAGTTTCTGTAGTGCCCCCATACTCAACCTCACCATCCTCACCATAAAAAATTAAATTGATATTGTGAGCCATAGCAACTTTAATTGGCGCCGTGACTATAGAAACAAGCCACCCATAATAAGGGAATCCCATCTCTATAAATCCAGTTTTATTGAGAACTCGCATAGCCTCATGATCAGGATTAATTGAAATATGGTTATATCCACTCTCAACAAATGAGCGTAAATTTTGATCCCCTAAAGGCAGTGTCAAGGCTGGCGTAATGGTCACACAAAGTGGATTCATGCCATACTTGTGCTTAAGGTTATAAGCAACATAAGATCCATCCTTACCACCACTACAAGGCACCATGCAGTCAAACTCTCCATCATTACGCCGATGCTTATTTAGCAGGTTTTTTAGCTCAATCTGCCTGGCATCCCAGTCTAGTGTTTTTTTCTTTTCAGTCCAAGCACAGGCATTACACCAGCCCCTTGCATCAAAACCAATGCGAGGACGAGTAGACATGGCAAGGCAATTTGTACACCAACTCAAATTATCCAAAGTAGCATTTAATTTCATTTACAAACCCCAATAAATTTTAAATTTTGTTAGCCGCAATCAAGTCGTCAGGTCGACCCACATCCAGCCACGGCTCATGCATCGGATATGCAACTGTACGTTCCTTATTTATTTGTAATCGTTCAAACAATGTGGGCATATCACAGTGCATATCGGCCGTTAGCAAACCTAAAACTTTTGGATCAAGTGCATAAACCCCTGCATTAATATGGCTTCGGGCAATTGGCTTCTCTTCAAAACCGACAATTTCAACACCTTCAGTTTGAACCACACCAAAGGGATTTTGCCATTCATGTAAGCGAACAGCCATGGTTGCAGCAGCATTGTGACGGGTGTGAAAATCAAGCAACTCACCATAGTGAATATCGGTAATCACATCCCCATTAGTCACAATAAAAGGTGCATTAGGGTTCGGTTTTAGTAATCCCAACGCTCCCGCGGTGCCTAATGGAAATTCTTCCCGTAGGTAATCTATCCGAACGCCTAACCGCTCACCATTTCCAAAATACTCTTCAATCAGGTGCCCTAAGTAATGAATGGCTAGTACAAAACAATTAAACCCATCTAACTTAGCCCGCTCAATGATATGCTCTAGCATCGGCTTGCCAGCAACAGTCAATAAAGGTTTCGGGCAGGCTTCAGTATGTGGTCGCAATCTTGTACCCATGCCACCTGCCATAATTACCATCAGGTTGGGGCGTGCAGGCGTAATTGCAATCTCATCCCACAAGTGCAAACCAACAACATGATGGTGTTTATCAACCACAGGGATTTGTTGTATCTTGTTAGCTGTCATTAACTGCATTACTAGATCTCGTCCTAATTCAGGCGGCACAACCAATGTATTACGATATATGACATCAGCAATATGGCTATTCATATTAAGCCCCTTGAGAAGGCCGCGACGAATATCTCCATCAGAAATAGTTCCTTCAAGCACACCTGAATCATTGACAATTAGAACGATTTTGATCCCCATCTGATTGAGGTTACTTATTGCTTGACCAATAGTTGCATCAGAGGACAATATCGCCTGGCGCCAGAGTTGTTGAGATTGCTTCATCATTATGATATTTCTCTTAGCAATTCAAAGGCCTCTGCAGCTTTACACCCTGAAGCTGCACCCCGCAATAAAGTAAGTGCACGAATTGCTTCAAGACTGCGTGGAAAAGGGAATTCGCCAAGTTCTGACGCATAGATTTCTATTGCCCTCAATTTATTTGCGAGGTACGGTTCAATATTAACAAACACATTTGGTCGAAAGGCTTGGCTGGATTTCAATCCAAAATCTGTTTCTGAAAGTGTTTCGTAAGCCAATACACGCCTTACTGAAGGATATCTAAACCATTTTGTACAACTTACAACCGCATCAAACACCATGCGATGATCAGTGTGAACATCTGAAGAATGTGGCACAAACACTTCTTCTGGCGCAAATTTTTTAAAAACAGTTGAAATTGCCTCAACCAAATCACTCATGGGCACTTGGTCAAGCTGTGTTGTGGGGAAATTTAGCTCGAATACTGAATCAAAGCCAAAAAATTCGGTAATGCGCTTAATTTCGTCTGCGCGTTGCTTGATTTTATTATCACTCCAACCCTTTTCCGCGGTAATTGCAGTCACAATTAGCCAAGCCACTTTTGCACCTTCGGCTTTTCTGCGCAATAACGTTCCACCAGCGCCGAGTACTTCATCATCTGGATGCGGAGCAACAATTAATACATTTGATTTAACTGACATTAATAAGTGATGTCCTTGATTAATAAAATATCGTCAATTGAAATTTTTGCGAGAATATCTGCAACACGACTTGACGATTTCCCATCGCCATAGGGGTTCGAGCAGCTGGCTACAGACTTTCGATATGACTTATCATAAATTGCACGTTTTAAAGCTACACATATCTGATCCTTATCGTGGGGAACAAATTGAACATTTTCTGCATGTAGGCGACCCCTCTGCCGGTTGCCAACATTAACTACAGGAAGCTTAAGTAATGGTGCCTCTAATATTCCAGCACTGGAATTTCCCAACATACAAGCAGCACGTCGCATTAAATTTACAAATTCAAGTCGGGGTATATTTTTTGCAACATATAAGAATGGTAAGGAATCATATTCGTGGATAGCCCTAATCATTTGTTGCCCGCCAGCATCAGAATTTGGATAACTAAGAATTGTTTTGATACCAAGCTCACTAATGGCATCTAAGCTTGCTTTCATTTGCTCATAAGCCTGATCGCTTTCAGTTGAAATTACATGTTGAATCAACATAACAATTGGTTCGCCGTCAATAATTGAAAAATTAAGGCGGCGGGACAGTTCTGCTGCATCAATAATTGGCTCTTCTAAAAGGCGATCAAGGCCTGGGTTTCCAACATCAAAAATGCGGAAGGACTGCTCGCCTAATCGAGTAATCCGCTTAGCACTTTCACTATTGGTTACGAAGTGCAAATGTGCCAACTTAGTCACAGCATGCCTAACTTGATCATCAACATTACCAATAACACGATCTCCTCCACAAAGATGAGCTACCGGAATATTCATATAAGCACCCACTAAGGCCGTTGTCATTGCCTCTTCACGGTCACCAAGCACCAATAAAATATCCGGTTTTAATCGAGCAACAGTTTGAACCAAGCCTTGCAGTTGTATTGCGAGTCCTTTAACACGTGACGACGACTGATCTCCGTTAACAAGACTTTCTATTTCTTCAGCGACAAAAAAACCATCTTTATGAATTTCATCAATCGTATACCCATACTCCTCTGACAAATGTGCGCCTGTTACAACTAATTGCAGATCGAGATTTGAATGGTTGTTGATGGCTCGGAATACTGACGACATGATGTCATATTCTGATCGGATACCAGTTACAGCAAGTATTCTTTTTTTAGTCATAATAACTTCACTTAACTACTGGCTTCATACACTTGACCCGCACAAAACGAAAACCAGCGTGATTTGAAAAAACCTCATCAACATCTCTATCTCCAAAATAAACAACTCTACCCTGGTAACTACTCCCCCTTAGAATCTCAATTTTCTCAATAATTTTTAAGGATGGTTTAAAAAACTCAACCCCAAAATTCCCTGTTATTCCAACATTATTTGACTCTATCCATCTTCCTAAATCTAATGATTCAAATTTCATAATCTGAAGTTCACTAGATCCATCAGAAATAAGAAATAGGGCAAAGCTTTTGCTCATCTCATCTAAAACAGACTCAACCCATTCCGATAAAAAAATTTTAGGCCTGAAGCCTCGAAAAATTTCAAGACATTCAGATATCAGTTTATTTTTATATTTATTACTTACATTTACTCCAAACAAAACCTCTTCGAATATTTTGTTATAGGAGCTTCCCTTTTCAACCCAACGTGATAGCATCCAGGAATATATTTCTTCTTGACTACGTTTATCAACAGTTGAAAGCTTAATAGCTAAAGGTCGATAAACTTGTGAGATAAAATCGATTTCATTATATAAAGTCCCGTCCATATCTAGGCCAATTATATCGATTTCATTCCAATCAATTTCAGGATATAAAGATTTCAGCATAATAACGACGCATCTCTAGTCCATATTGAATAGGTTTAGGCTCTATTGGCTCCCCATCTATTAAGTTACTACCAATCAATTTCACCCAGTTTTCTGTTGAAGCAAAGCCAAGTGCCATGCCTCCTGCAATTCTTGGATTAATTTCTATAAACATTACCGAACCGTCGCTTAACACAAAGCACTGTATATTTATTGGCCCCAAAAATGGTAACTTCTTACAAATAAGTTTTACCCATGAAGATATAATTTCATTGCAATCAACAATTCCTTCGGTAGATTTACCTTCTCTAACATTAACTCGACGTCGTGGGATTATGTAAACAGGATCAGATTTATTATTACAGAAAACATCAACTGTGTATTCAACGCCACAGACCAATTCTTGAGAAATCTGCCCAGTCATATCCACTTGATCTTGGGTAACCAATACGCCCATCCCGCCTCGCCCTAATCGCGGCTTAACAAGTGGATATATTTGATTTAAGCTGGTAGCAGGTGTAGGGATGCTATGAGATTTAAAAAACTCATATGTAAGCCATTTATCTTGGCAAATTGCAATGCTTGTTGCTCTAGATAAAATAACTTCTATTCCAATTTTTGAAAATTTTTCTTTACGCTCTGACCATCCTAGGAGAGTTTCATCTAGCGACGGAATGACCAAATCAATGCGATTTTTTAATAATTCAGTTTCAATCCTATCCCAAAGATCAACATCACTTACTCGAGGCATTAGTATAAAATCATCAGCAAGATAGCGACCAAAACAACGTCCATCTATATCACTTGCAATGCAAATATGGCCAGCCTCCTTGATGGATTCAATAAGATATGCGGATGTTAAACTTCCTGAAGCTTCAGTTAGAATTCTGAATTTTTTTTTACTCATGCGTATTTCTACACCCTTTTTAAAACCAAGTGATATCGAGAGTTATAGCCGCCATTCATAATATTTTCACGACGAACTAGATTGCAATCAACAATCTCAAATTCATCTTGAATCATAGATTGAATTTTTGCTAGATTAAAGTAGGATTGGACTGTTCCATTTTCATGTGCTGTGTGAACAATTTCCTCACCACTGAATTCACGTGAGTGTTGTGAATCATCGCCAGAAATGAGATCGCAATAAAATAAGCCTCCAACATGCATTACCCTGCCAAGCTCAATACAAGCTGCCCGTGCAATTTCGAATGGCATACTATCAAGGACTCCATGGCTGACTGCATAACGAAAGAATCCATCTTGCCATGGCAAGTGACGGACATCACCCTGTATAATCTTATGCTCTACTTCTAACAACCCACATTGCCGACCCCATTCAAGAGCCACATTGACTGCAGCATCAGAAAGATCGATCCCATAGGAATCTAAACCCATCTGATGAGAATAGATAACGTGCCGTCCAATTCCGCAACCTAAATCCAATACTCTCCCCCCCATATCGGAAGCTGTGTCTCGAAACTCTGCCAATCCAATCCTTTTTCGTATAAATTTTGAAATAAAACGGATAACCTCTTCGTGCGGATAAAAAATGAAATTATCTCTATTCTCGTAAGACTTATCCCATTCAGTTTTATTGGTTATCATAGTTCACATATTCCTTTAAGATAAATCATAATTCAATTACTTCATCCATTAGATAGTTTTTTCTTGCATACTTGCCAACAACCTCATCCCAACGCATGGGTGAAATACCCGTTCCTGGTCGCTTAACAGTAATATTATTTATAGAAAAAATCTCCCCAATTTTTATTGCGCATGAAGCAACTATGCTTTTTCTGGCAACTTCAATATTTTTAACTTCACTGTTACTAGGTCTTTTAACACCATCGCCCAGCGACTGCTGTATATTACGAATTGCCTGTACCATAGCTTTAAGCTCATTAGGCTCTAGGCTTGCTTTATGATCTGGCCCATCCATAGTGTGATCAATTGTGAAGTGCTTTTCTATGACACACGCACCCATCGCAACTGCCGCTATGGGCACTTCTATCCCTTGTGTATGGTCGGAATACCCGACTTTTACTCCAAAGGCAGTGCCAATTGTATGCATAGCGCGTAAGTTAACTTCGTCTATAGGGCAAGGGTATTCAGTTGTAGCATGTAACACGCTAATTTTTTCTTTTAATGTCCCTGACTTAATTAACACGTCCAAAGCATCCTGAACCTCATCAAGATTAGCCATGCCTGTCGAAAGGATCACCTCTTTACCGAGTCGGCCTATATGTCGCAAATAAGGCAGATTCGTAATTTCACCACTAGGAATTTTAAATATTGGCATTTGAAATGAATTTAGCAAATCTATGCTGTCATGATCAAACGGCGTCGACAAGAACATAATCTCCTTGTCTTTACAGTAACTAATCAAAACTCGATGTGCATTTTCATCAAGCTCCAACTTCTTAATCATGTCATACTGAGACTCATCAGTTGAAGTGGTCTGCTTCTGATAATCAGCTTTTTGTGCACGCTTACTCACCAACTTATCCGCTTTGAATGTTTGAAACTTAACGGCATCTGCCCCTGCTTCGACTGCAACATCAATCAGTCTTTTTGCTAAATCAAGACAGCCATTATGGTTAACGCCCGCCTCTGCAATAATAAAAACCTTACTCATTGACGTGACCCTTAAAGAGCGATCCCGCTTTAATAAAATCATTTTCTTTAGTATCGACTGATTCTTTGGTAACAGCATTACTGCCCACAAAACTGCCATGCTTGACGATTACGCCGCCATTAATAACGGCGCCTGTTGATATATGGCAATTATTTTCTATGACTGCGTCATGTTCAATGAGCGACTTTGTGTTAATGATGCAATTATCACCCACTAAAGCCCCTACATTAATTAATGCATCATGCATGACGATTGCCCCGTGACCTATCTTGGCATGCTTTGATACATAAGCCCTAGGTGAAATAATTACAGGCAACTTAAATCCAAGAGATTTAGCATAGTTAAATAGCCGAATACGAATTGCTGGGCTTTTTATTTGCCCGATAGTAATAAGGGCGTAATCATAACTTAACTTTAGCTTTGCTAAATCGTCATCGTGACCGAGCCATGGATATCCCAACAAATCGCTTATAGATCTATTAGCATCAACAATCCCGGCAATAATAAATTTATTTTCTTGCTCAATAACATCAATACACGATTTACAATGCCCGCCACCGCCGATTAGAATTAATTTTGGCTTCATCAGAGTCTCGCACTGCTTGGTATATTCACAACACGCTCTTCAAGCCATTTTGCGTTTGTTAAATCTGCTGATTGGCAGTCGCTGAACATAGGCAATTCATTTATTAATCGCCATACAGGCCGCGACATAACACCAGCGTCATTCAAGTCCTTCAAAAAATTCTCGCGCGCCTGCTTGTCTTCAAGTACTAGAGCATTAAGCCAATAATTTGAGCTTGCATGGATTGGCTCTTTAACAAACTTAGGATTGCTATCAGAGAAAAATTCGGCATAAGCATTTGCAATATCCCGCTTACTTTCTAATAGTCTTGGCAAGTTCTCCATTTGCG
>CANNLO010000164.1 GCA_947505055.1 Methylococcaceae bacterium
AATCTACCTACTACGCTAGGACAAAAATCGATGACCACTTTGCAACTAGGGCAAGAAATAAGAACTAAGTTGCTGACAGATTTTAAAAGCCATTCATACAAAGGCGAAACCGCGCAAACATGGTCGCGTTGGTTGAAAGGTAATGATCCTTATCTAGCTTTAACGTTTAATCCAGAAACTGCGGCTGAGCGCCGTGATTTAGCTTTCATCACACCCACTCATCCCTTAACACAACAAGCCGCATTATCCATAGAGCCATCATCTCCCTTGTTTTGTAACCTTAGTGTGACTAGCGATAAAGTGACAGCAGGACTCTATTCCTATGGAATATACCGCTGGCGAAAATTGGGCATAAAAGAAGATTTCACATTTCAACCTGTGTGTACTCATCCTGAACTAATGTCTCATATATTAGAGTTGTTAGAAAAAGCAGTGCCTGTGAAGATTGACAGCCAACATATCACCGATGAACAAGAAAACTTACTGGAAAAAAGTCACTACCAACTGTGGTTAGATACTCGTGCGACTCATATAGAACAAGTTGAACAGCAAGCTAGTTCACGCTTGGCTTCACTGAAAACCACACATACCGCCAGAATGACCTTATTGGAAGAGCAGCGCGACAACGTAACTGAAAGCCGTATACGTAGAATGCGAGAAGCACAGATAGATGCTGCTACTAGAGATTATCAAGTACACGTTGACAAGCTAGAGCAAGCTACCAAACAGGCTGATATCTTGGCTCAAGTGGTGGCCTTTGGAGTATTAATTGTGGTAAGTGAAAATGGTTAATGATCTTGAAAATTTAAGAAAAGATCGTCTTGGTTGGGTAAATTCTACAAAGAAAAATAATTTTGATGTAGGTATTAACCGATTGTTGACTGAACTTTACCCTGACAATGCTCATTTTATTTACGAATTGCTACAAAATGCCGAAGATCCAGAAGCAACTGAGGTATGTTTTAATTTAACTGATTTAGCAGTGGAGTTTAAACATAATGGCAAGCGCTTGTTTACACTCAAAGATGTTGAATCCATCACCAGTATTGGCAACAGCACCAAACGCGATGATGAAACCAGTATCGGTAAGTTTGGCGTTGGCTTTAAGGCTGTTTTTGCGTACACAAACTCGCCTGAAATACATTCCGGTGACTTTCATTTTCGTATTCATGATTTAGTTGTCCCTGAAACCAAAGGCATTTCAAAACTTGCTATTGATGATCAAACAACACGCTTCATTTTTCCTTTCGATAATCCGAAGAAATCAGCGAATATTTCAGTAGCAGAAACTGAAAAAGGCTTACGCACACTAGGCGACAACACTCTTTTATTTCTAAGTCATATCCGTAAAATCAATTACACGCTTCCAAGGGGTGAAACTGGATATTTGCAGCGAAATGACCATGAGAATGGTCGTATTGAAATCCGCTCCCAGCATCCTGGCGACATTGAAACAATTTCATATTGGTTACATTTTCAGAAAGTGGTTGAAGTCATAGACGAAGATGGAAAATCTAAAAGCTGTAACATTGCCATTGCTTATAGCTTAGTTGAAGAAGCCAACAAAAAAGGGGAAGGTAGTACTTGGAAAATTGTGCCGTTAAAGCATGGTCAGGTCTCTATTTATTTTCCTGCTGAGAAAGAAACTTCTAACTTGCGGCTTCACCTTCATGCACCATTTGCTTCAACTGTAGCTAGGGATAGTGTTCGTGATTGTAGTGCAAATCATCAGTTACGTGATGGTATTGCTGAGCTTATTGTGGAATCGTTAATATCTATCCGTGATCAAGGACTTTTGACTATCGGTTTTTTAGCAGTTCTACCCAATCCAAGTGACAATCTTGTAGGCAGTTCACCTTTTTATGAGCCTATCCGAAAATCGATTATTCAGGCTTTTAAAGACGAAAATCTAATGCCAACCAGAAGTGGTTCGCATGCTTCTATAGATCGGTTATATTGCGGTCCTGTTCGTATGGCAGAGGTATTAAATGACGATGATTTATCTCTACTTACAGGAGTTTCTCCACCTTTATGGGTAGCAAATCCTCCCCCACAAAGTCAACGAGAAGAACGTTTTTTAGATAGTCTTAATATTGATAGCTGGAGTTGGGCTGAACTCGCAGAATTAATAACCAATCTTAATGATGAAGAAAATCAGGGAGACAGAGAGCAGGTTGAAGCTTGGATTAGTAAAAAAGAGGATAGTTGGCTTTTGCGCTTTTATGCCCTATTAAATCAAGCTTCGGAGGAACAATGGGTTGATGTAACTGATTTGAGTATTATCAGGGTGGTAACTGAAAATGATGATATACATGTCAAGCCCGCGAATGCTTTTTTCCCCTTCGAAGATAATGCAAATATAACAACTGGAGATATTTTCTTTGTTAAGCAATCGGTTTACCAAGGTGGTCGCTCTGAACCACAAAAGAAATTAGCTAAATCTTTTCTTGAAACCGCAGGCGTGCGGAGTTACGACGAAAAGACATTGGTAAAATTGAGATTGGAGCATTACCAATTTCGTTCATTTATAGAAAAGAATCAAAGAAATATTATATTTGAAGATATGAAGCGATTTATTTCTTATTGGAAAAAAAATCCTTCTGAGATACGAATGTTTCGTAATAGCCTTATATTACTTAATACTTCAGATATTAATAATTATCAAATGTGGTCAAAACCTTGTGATTTTTTTCTAGATGAACCATATCTGGAAACCGGTCTGTCAGAAATTGCAAGCTTCTATAAAAAACATCCAATCTGGGAAGGTTATAAAGTAAAGTTCAATAAAACTCAGTTAATTGATTTTATAAAATTCTTAAAGGCAATCGGAGTAATGACTGGTTTAGACATAGTCAAAGCACATCTTTATAAAAATCCAAATAAGGGCATTTTATGGAAAGATACATATAGTGTAAAAAAAGGCAGTAGTTATAAGATAGATGAAGATTATTCTATAGACAAACTTGAAGAGTTTATTGGTCTTCAATCCATCCAATGTGGCTTGCTTATATGGAATGCTCTTATAAGTTCAAATTATTCTGTTGCTAAAGCACGCTATAGACCAAATTCTAGACACCCAACACGAGAAGCAGATTCGCAACTGGTTTATCATTTAAAAAATAATCCTTGGATTCCAAATAAAAAAGGAGTGTTTTGTAAACCCCAAGATATGTTAAGAGAGGACTTACGTGATGATTTTCCTTATGATAATGGTAATGGGTTATTAACGGCCATTGGCTTTGGTGAAAATGCCAAAAGACGAACCGAGGAATACCAGGCTAAAAATAGTAAGGCACAAGAATTAGGATTTGAATCAGCTGAAGAAATCGAGAAATATGCAGAACTTGCTAAGCGCGGTTTTTCAGTTGATGTTCTTTTGGCACAGCAAAAAAATACAGAACAACCTGAAGAATCTGCGCCCAATCCTGAGCGTCGCCGTAAAAATGCATTAGAGCGAAATAACAACGCGTCCAGCAAAGAAAGTATCATTCGTGAGCGCTCAATACAGTTAGGTATTACAAATATTGTTGCTGACGCTAAAGCTTATCTCCGTGAAAAATACACCAACATTAATAAAGAGTTGGTTTGCCAATGCTGCCAAAAAGAAATGCCATTCAAAGTTAATGATGCCTATTATTTTGAAGCAGTGCAGTGCATTAAAGAACTAAAAAAACACCTTAACGAAAACCGTCTGGCTCTTTGTCCGACATGTGCGGCCATGTATCAATATGCGCGAGAAACAGATGATGCAGAATTGCGTAGCATTATAATTGAAAATGATGCACCTAGTGACAGCTCATCAATTGAAATCCCAATTACTTTAGCCAATAAAAAATACTTACTTCGTTTTGTAGGAACTCACTGGCTTGATTTAAAAACAAATTTAAGTTCACTGAATGATTAACTAAAACTGGAAAAATAAGAATGTCACCATATTTTAGTAATAGTTTCGTAGATGCAAATTTTTTTCGATAAAACAGATCCCGTTGAAGATAAGGCAGTTGATGATATTTTAGAGCTAGCAAGTAATGACGAAATTAATTTAATAATATCCTATTGAGTACAAATGTGATGAGTTTCCAAGCAACCCCAAAAAAAATTGATCATATCAGGGGAATCCAGAACTATAAAATTGGGGCTATTCAAAATGATAATTCACTTCAACGATACTTCAATTCATCCTGTAAAAATATTTAAATACGACATTATCTGTCGCTAATCGTTTGTAAAATCTTAATTAATTAATAATTGAACTGATATATCCATAATTTGCCAACATTATGTTTGATATTCCAGCAATCGATCTGCTCAAACCTGTCCGGAATAAAAGCAATTAATGGGGGGCAACACGATGAAAACATTAATTACTTTTTTATTACTCACTATAACAAAAACAGTCATTGCAGTTGAGATCTGCGACAAGGAAACAGGCAAGTATTTGGGGCAATTAGGTGGCAATCAATATGCACCTGACTCAACCAAAAAACCTTATGGGTCGCAGCAATAAAGCAACAGTTCACCGAATAACCCCTATGCGACTAATCCGCCAGTGATTATTGATAATAACAATAAGTAAGTAAATGTTAAATAAGTTAAAAATACAGTGAGATGCGGTATTGATGTTAGATTTAATGTTTAAGGATAATTTATTCAAATAATCAATAACCCACAGAATTAATTATAAGAATGTGACGAATTAGAAAAAATCATAGATTCTTGGAGTTCCGGCCAGTTAATTACTAGACCTAATCCCATTCGAAAATTACTCAATATACCAAAGCTTCTTAATACAGCTAGCTCAGCTTGAAAAGGCTGACGTTTTGTATCACCAACTCGTAACGAAACTTTTCTAATAACATGCAGACTGTTTTCCATTTCATTTTCAAGCCATTTTAAATATGCTTTATTATCAAAAATTGGCTTCCTACCAGATGGGAAGCTGGTGAATGCTAAAGGGTCGTTGCTAAATTTTTCTTCGGATAGTCGGTGAATGTAATGTAGAAAAGCCCCCAAAGATCCTTCAGATAAAAGAGCATTAAGAAAAATCATACGTGGCAAGCCATCATTAGAATTTCCAAATCGTTCACAAGCATCAACGTATTTATAACCCATATTAGTTAGAAGACCATTTCTGTCAACAAACCCAAGATGTTCACAGCCAGAATCCACATCTTCCCTGTAAGAATGAGCGCGATCATGGTAGTTTATAACTAGATTTTCCTCTGCATCTGCAATATTAAGGGTTCCGGCATTTAAAGCTGCTACTGTCTTTGTTTTAATAGAGTCTGATCGACCATAAAACCAAATCTTTTCACCTGTGCCGTCTGGCTTCATTAATTTGCTTGGTGTTTCATTAACTACATATTTACCTTGGTCATTACACGTCCAGCCTAGTATAGCTGTATCGTGAAGAACATACTTGAACCAAAAGTATCTCCAAGCCTTATCGGGAAGTGTATCGGTCGGGCAATTTGCAAGATATTTTTCATGGGTCTGATTAGGATTTACTCGATTAACTGCATTAACTAATCTAGGTGGAATTGTTGGAGTAAAAGATACTATATTACCTCCAAGTAGCTTTAACGCTTGTAAATATTTGAAGAAAGCATCTGGCTCAGTACTACCCTCCCTAATATGAGCCCATTGAGTTTTCGGTTTTGAATATGCTTGGGGTGGTAAAGCTAAATTTACGTTATCAATACTAAATTGACGATGTACCGTTAATTTTCCCGCAAACGGGAATAATTTTGACATATCAGGCTTACTATAGGTGACAACGCCAATTGAAAGTGATCGACTAGTTAAATCTAATACATCACGAACATAGCCCCCCGTATTTTGATAGCTAGGGTAACTATCTGGAATAATCATTACGGCACCTGAATAACCTTTCTTTAAGTATGCATGAACTTGTCCTATAGCAGTCAAAACACCATGTAAGCCCTCATTTGGTCGTTTAAATTCTAGGGCAATACTATATTCTTTTAATGCTACGCCAGAGTTATCAACCAGCTCAATGACTCCGTCGGCATGCGGCCACTCATGACGACCCTCTCTTCCTGCGTAGCCACTCAAAAAATTTCCTGATGGTGGATTATTAAAACAATCCGCTGGGGTTCTTAATAGATGATTAACTAGTTCTGAGGCAACAAAATCTGCTTCAATATCATGACTCACGCTGCATCCCCTAATTTATTAGGAAAATTGCCAGAGTTTAAATCTTCGCGTTCAACTAAAGAGTAGTAAGCAGAAGCTGGAACCTTTCCTGGGAACCAGCCGTTCACTTCTGCTTTTCTGATGTTATTTCCTATAATCTCAGCCAATAAAGGTGGAAATGCATTGCCAACTTGGATGCATTGCTCTTGTCTTGAGCCTAAAAACTCCATGCTGTCTGGAAAAGTTTGAATTCGAGCCGCTTCTCTAACTGTTAACGCTCGGTTAAGCCATGGGTGTATAGGGAATGCATTGTGCCCTGGAACCATGGTGAAAGCAGGTCGGTTGCGATGTAATCGTTTAAAAACGTGTGAGTAATTTTTAACTACATCAGTTCTGTAACCAGTACGTAAATGATCAGGTAAGGCTTCTATATCAAGACGACCTCCTTCGGGAATGTACTTATATCTTTCAACAAGTAAAGGCTTATGCTTCATTGCTACATGACATGTAAATCTTTCATGCGATCTTTCAGTGGCTAAGTCAGAAATCACTTCACCAACAGTTCTGTATGGATTTTGCCAATCTTTTGGTTCGGCGAAGAATTTTTTCTTGGGCCAAGGGATGATATGACCTGTGCGATTTCCTATGATGAGCAATCTGCGACGTAACTGTGGGACACCATATTCAGCAGCGTTTAATATACGAGCCTCACACTGCTCATATCCGACAGCTTTGAATTCATCTAAGAGAGTATTAAGGAAAAGTCCTGCATCTAGATTAGCTAAGCCGGGAACGTTTTCCATGATGAACCATCTCGGATTAACCCTTTGAACAATATCAAGGAAAGAATAAACTAACTTATTACGAGGGTCGTCATGAGGTGTGTACCCACGTGTATTTACAAATCTTCGCTTTCCAAAAATAGAGAAACCCTGGCATGGGGGGCCGCCTGCAACAATTCCGACATCGTGATTTAAAACACTGTCTACAATAGCATTACGTATTTCATCGTCCGCAATGCTAGCTTCCATGTGTTTAGTATGTGGAAAAAAAGATTGATGAGTAGCGCTTGCATTTTTGTTTATATCTACACCTAAGAGGGGTAGCCAATTTGCTCGTTCTAGTCCTAGGGAGATTCCACCAGCCCCACAAAAAAGATCCATAAACCCAGAATCAAAGTTCTTGCTAGTTGGTTTTTTGCGATTAACGACGAGAGGTCTTGCAGCTACAACTGGCATTTTCGACTTTTTAGTTCGGGCATGCTCCAAAATGGATCGACCCAGCGCAGCAGCCATAGTAGGCGGCACAGCATTACCAACTAATATGCACTGATTTCTGCGGTCGCCTTTAAAAATAATATCATCAGGAAATGTTTGTATCCGTGCGGCCTCTCTTGGAGTCAAGCTACGGTGTAATGTTGGATGAATAGGAAATGCATTATTTCCGGGAACCATTGTCAGTGCAGGTAATTTCCTATGTAACCTTTTATAGGTATTGCCGAAATTGGCTCTGCGTATTTCTATCGGCAGTTCATCTGGTGGAGGTAGACGCCCCCCTTCAGGGATCAGTTTATAACGCATCACAACTATTTCTGAATGAGAAAGAGCTATATGGTTTGGGATTTCAGTTCCTTTATTTACCAAATCACCAATTGCATCTTCGGTGGTAAGATAAGGCGTATCTGTTAACGGACCATGTGAGGGTAAAGGAAAGGAAAATGACGCAGCATGCCGAGTACCAAAAAAAAATACTCGATTACGGATTTGTGGAACACCAAAATCAGCCGCATTCAAAACTGCCCAATTCATCGAATACCCCATATTTTCAAAAGTTTCGATAATATAATCTTTAAATCTTCCTTCATACATCGTGGTAAGCGACTTAACATTCTCCATGAGAATAAACTTAGGGGTAAGCTCATCCACAATTCTTGCGAAAGCACCAAAAAGCTCATTTTTAGGATTAGCGGACATTTTGTCGCCTAAGGTAGAAAAGCCTTGGCACGGAGGGCCTCCAACTATTATGTCAGGTCTCTTACCGCCAGCTGCCTCCATAAGACGTGCACCGGTGAGTTTTCGAGCATCTTCACAAATAAAAGGTACTTCGGGTCGGTTCCTTTTGTGTGTGTCCGCAGCATAAGGAGAAATATCACTAGCAACAGCAATGTGAAACCCAACTTGCTCAAGCCCCAAGTGTAGTCCTCCAGCGCCAGAAAATAAAGCAAATGCTGTTAGACTTTTAGTATTTAACTCTGTTGACATTATCTATATTTCCAACTTTTGATAGTGATTTTTAGCCTGAGACTAATTAACATTGTCGTCATAAAAAGACGATAAATACTATATATTATTTGAATATTTTACATCATAACGCACCTATTTTTACTATTAAAAATACAGTGTTTTCTGCAGTTAAGGGTAATTGAATTACTTCCCCGTATAACGATTATCTAAACGTAACTTAAATGCAAGATTAAACATACCGCTCCACTCCCAAGTCAGGTTACGCTTTTCAATAAAGCTAGGTAATGCTTACACCTTAGGGTTAATGAGACGGCGCTACCTAGATGCATCATATTTCAGCTACAGTTAGAGATTGTGATTTTTTAAGAGAGTTGGTAATAAGAGGGTTAGGTTGGGAAGTAATTCGTATATGGTCGATAGATTGGTGGATTGATTCTCAGACAGCTTTAGAACATGTCGATAAGCAATTACATATGCTATTGGATGAGTTTCGGTCGAAAGTTTAATGTTATCTTCTTTGCTGATGTTACTCTTCAAAGAAAGCAATTATATTTACCAGTATGAGATCTTATTCTATTGTTATTTATATTTTTTGTAAATTAATGGGCTGGAAATATGAGCGCTGAACTGGAAAGAAATAAAAGCTGATTAACAGTGCAGAGGCGTCAACAATATCTATGGAAATTACACAAAGAAACAGTAAGGAATTCTGAGATAAGTCATATCTAAAATTTATGGTTGAGAAATACTTTTAACTAAAAAAAGGCTTATTTTAATATTTAGTCTAGATTATTTAGTGATGGTTTAGCTTGGTGCAGTAAAACAATCTCAGGTAGGTAAAACGATTTTGGAATAAAAAATTTGATGCTATTTAAATAGTGAAATGCTTCAAACAGATTCGGTTTCTGAAAGCTGAGATTAAACCGTTTGTTCCTGAAGAGATTAAATGAGTAATAAGTTATTGATGCCAGATAGACATATTTATACCGAAATCAAGGCGGTATTTTATGCCTGAATTATTGGCAGTTGTTGCGGTTGTTTTTTTGATAGTGCGCCAAAAGTGCGCCAAGAAAGTTTTTTGATGATTCTTCAGCACAATAAAAAATGGCCTAGAGAATCATAAAAACTCTCTAAGCCATTGGTTTCTTTGCACAACTCGGAAACCTATGTTTGGTACCGAGGGCCGGAATCGAACCGGCA
>CANNLO010000165.1 GCA_947505055.1 Methylococcaceae bacterium
AGTAAACATCCAAGACGAATTAGTACCATCATTCTTCTTCCCGGCAGCATTCATCTGCTTAATACTAATCGCAGCTCCATCATTAGGGGCTTATGTCCTTAGAGAAAAGAGAACCCCAAGAGTTGAGGTGATAGGGCTAGTGCTAAATATTATTGTGCTATTGGCATTCATCTCACTTTACACATACGCCTTTACTGGAAACAACAGTATGTTCAAGAAAGAGTTGATGTATACGATTGAATTCCCATTTTTGCTGATAGCGCTCCCTGCGGCAATTAATGTAAGAATGATTAGAAAGATGAGCAAACAATGATTTGTAAAATACACACCAAAATAGAATTGCATTAAGGGGAATCAAAATGCGTAAAATATTCCTAGTAATATTTCTAGCAGTACTCAGCACAAATGCCAGGGCTGGCTGGCTGAAAGAATTATTTAGCGAATGCTACTCTAGCTCTTTGCAGGTGAGGGCAAAATATGAAAGGTGCCAAGATTTAGGGACGGCATATAGCGCTAAACTCAATCAAAATGTATGGACACTTGTTTGCAGCACTTCAGATGGTGATAAGTTCGTTGATTTTATAGTAAAAGATTATAAATATTGCCGCACATTTAGGCAGGATTAATGAAATGGTTTTTAAAGTTGGATAATAAAATTATTGCGGCATCATAGAAACTATAAAGCTAAAGATAAGTGTGAGCGAGCGGGTTGCCGAATGTATAAACGCGATGTGCCTTAAGTAAAAAATTTAACTGAGAGTTGATATGAAAAAACTAATCACAGCATTATTGATTTCACTAATGGCAGGTTGTGCCGTTATAGGCTCAGAAGAGATGAATGTTGGTCCAGCTGATGGCTCTGGATGTTCGATATGTACAACATATATAGATAAAATTAATGCTAACGGAGGTGAGATAGTCACCGATTCTAAGTGGCAGACCGGCGTGGACCGTGTCAGAAAATTGGCTGAGGCAAATTGCAAATTAAGGAATTTTGACGGGGCATCAATCGATGAAAATCCAGAAGCAATATGGCATTGGCATTTTAAATATTCATGTACCAAAAAAGATGTTCCAATTCATACAGCCCCAGCTGAGACAACTCAACAAAATGTGAACCCCAATAATGCCAGTACCAGTTCAGCTTTATCACAAGAACGTATAGAGACAATGAGCATTATCGATGCTAAATCAAAATGTGTTTCTCTGGGATTTAAACCAAAAACAGAGAAGTTCGGTAAGTGCGTGCTGGAGTTATCTAAATGATGAAAATATTTCTTTTTATTATTACCTTGTCCTTATTTGGTTGCGCTAATGCAATAAACCAATTAATTGATAAGGGAGGAGATGAGAAGGCGGCTGGAGAGTACCTGAGCGGATATGTGCCAGATTTAGATGATGGAATAAATGCATACAATACTCGCGATTATGCGGCTGCGTTGAAAATCATGCTGCCACTTGCCGATAAAAATATTCCCCGTGCTGAGCATGTATTGGGCGAGCTATATTTTAATGGGTATGGCGTTGAAAAAGACATGGAAAAAGGCCTGATGTTTTATAGATTAGCTGCATATCATGGAGAGGCTTTAGCAAAATTAAAGTTAGGATTTATCTACGAAAATGGTCAAGCAAAAGCACAAGATGACCCTCATGCTGATGATTGGTATACTCCACATGATATTACTTTAGATAAATTAAAAATTGATGAATTAGTAGCCCTAGCCAATAAGGGAAATAAAGAAGCCCAGTATTTAGTTGGCAGAGCATATCGCGATGGTGATTTGGGGGTTAAGGTAGATTCTTACCTAGCTTCGGTGTGGTTTGAAAAGTCTTATGAATCTGGATATTGGCAAGCAAATCTTAGCACCCAAAAAGCACTAAAAACAGACGCAGAGAAAAGAGCGTCTGAAGCAGAAAAAAAGGCATCTGAAAAGTATTATGAGTACAAAAAAAATAACGAAAATGGTGTTGCAAATATAAAAAAAATAACCCCCTACAATTATGGCCGTTCTGTTGATGGTAAACAAAATCTTAATGGTGGCTATGACCCTAGTGTTTCAAATAACATAAAAAATGACAAAAAGAACTATAGTGGAGGTTATGACCCTAATGATTCAATTAACAAAAAAAATGAAATGAATGCGTCTGAGAGAGCTACACCTAGTTTAGACATGTCGGAAGCAAAAAGAAAATGTTTAGACCTAGGCTTTAAACCTAAAACTGAAAAGTTCGGCAAGTGTGTACTAGAGTTATCCAAATAAAATGAATATCAAATTTAAGGTTGCTACGCTTTTAGTAATGCTGTTAGCTCAGTCAACATTAATGGCAGCGGACTATTTGGTAATTGTTAACGGCAAAGCCATAAAACAATCTCTCTATGATTACATCGCTAAAGACGCTACTTTACGAGGACAAAAAGTAGATGCTCAGGTGAGACAAAGCATTACAAATAAACTAATTGATGCGGAGTTAATTGCGCAAGAAGCGCAAAGACTTCAGCTAGATAAGCAATCAAGTTACATCGAACTTGAGGCTAAGAATCTTCGGGAGTTACAAATAAAATCATCCGGCGATGAAGATTTTAATACCCGTAAAGAATTATTACGTTATGAGTTATTAACTTCATTTTATTTGCAGGATTTTATTAAGAAAAATCCCATTTCCGAATCCGAAATAAGAATAGGCTACGACGAATACAAGATAGCCTATGGTGAAAAGGAATATAGTGCACGTCATATTTTGATAAAAACTGAAGCTGAAGGAAAAGAAATTATTGAGCAACTTAGCAAGGGGGGTGACTTTTCAAATATAGCTAAAGAAAAGTCACTAGACTCCGGTTCAAATAAAAAGGGGGGCGATTTAGGTTGGTTCTCTCTAGCATCTATGGTCAAACCATTTGGTGAGGCAGTGGCCAGCTTGCAAAATGGCAGCATTTCGAACAAACCAGTGCAGACCCAATTCGGCTGGCACGTCATCAAATTAATCAATAGCCGTCCCGCACAACCCCTAACTTACGACAAAGTTAAAGACGGTATACAAAAAAATCTTCAACAACGTAACCTCGGAAAGATGATGGCTGAATTACTTGCTAAAGCATCCATAGGATACGATACCAATATAAACATTGTACCGGGCGAATTAGAAAAATTACCGCCAGTCACAATATCACCAACCCATATAGATTTAGCGTCTGCTAAGAAACAATGTGAGGTGCTTGGATTTAAACCTAAAACGGAAAAGTACGGTAAATGTGTATTGGAGTTATCAAAATGAGACTTTTATTAACAATGCTTACTTTGTTATTGGTGAATGCTTTCAGTTCCGCAAATGCTAAAGATTTGGATGCATATGGAGCTGAGTGTAAAGAAATAGGTTTTAAGCCTAAGACTCCAGCCTATGGGGATTGCGTCCTAGAATTACGTAAAAGGGACTTAGGTAACGTCCCTATACAATCAAAAGCCACCATTACCACAAACTCCTCACCTCAAGCACAAGGTGATGGTTCCACTGAAGATATCGCTTGTCAGCGTTATGGATTTAGACCGCAAACTGATGCATATGGGCAATGCCGAATGCAGTTGGATAATACAAAAAAACAAATGCAGGCTCAGCAGTCTCAATATGAGGAGCAAAAAAGAATTTACGACCAACAGCAAGCTCAGTATGAGAGAGAAAAAAGTCGACAGAAAGGTCTTGCATTACTGAGATATGGTTCAGCGCTGGCATCAGGAACGTCACCATACTTTTCAGACAATGTAGCCAATGCAAATAGTCAGGTTTTTGGAACGTCCCCTCCACCACCAAGAAATACAATTCAAACCTATACAATACGATTACCTAACAGCAAGACTATGAACTGTACTTATATAAACAATAATATGGATTGCCATTAACAGCCTTTAAAAATCACCTAATCGTTCGTCCAAAACACAGTGTATGTATGGTCGGATGGGACCCAAATGAAAAAGTGGGGGGGTATGATGATGCTTGAAACTTTGCCCTAGTAAGTTAATAATCTTTCATTAACGACAATTAACTTGACCACCGATATCTGTACAGCGATAAGTTCGTCCATCAATCCTGTAGCTGCTGAATGGTGAAGGGGCTGCTTGATTCGATGGCGCTGGCTGTCCTAATTTTCTAAAAGCTTCCCATTTTCTGGCTTCACGTGCTGATTGCGCTTCTTGTTGCAATGTCTGCAATTGTGCTTGCTGCAATTCAATCTGTTTGTTTTTAAATTCCTGTTCGCTCGCGTACTGTTCAGCGGATAGTCTTCGGTCTCTTTCTTGAGCCTGGGATTGTGCTACAGCCTGTAATTGGATTTGTGATTGCAAGGCCTCAATCTTTTTTTCTAAAACATCTATTGTTTTTTGTCTATCTGCAGTCTCCTGACGACCAGCAACAAGTGATACTCTGCACTGAATATAAGCTTGAGTTCCTTTTTTGGCGCCATATGATTTGCAAGTAGCATCATCTTTTTTGGCTAAAGCATCTTCTATTTCTTTTTGACGTTTAGCCTCAAGGGCTTCAGCATTTTTTTGATTGTTTACTTCAAGTATTTGCGCTTCTCTTTTCTGCGTCGTCTCCTTAGCTACACGAAGATTATTTTCTTCTTGTTTGGCTTCATCCCATTTTTTTGCCTCATCTGCTGAACGTTTCAAATCAACATCCATCTTCTTAATTTCATCATCAGACATTCTTAATGCATTTATTTCTTTTATTGATACCTCACTTACATTTTTTAAATAGGTTTCAGTAATGCTATTTAAATCAGGCTCATTTAATTTTGCCTTATGCCACGTCATCCCCAAAAGCGAATAACTCAATAATTTGTCTACATTAGATACTTGATAGGTGGAGTAGGAAGTACCTTCAAAATTAGTAGATTCAGAAATTATCGATATTGTACGATTTTCTTTTATTAAAACTTCAAATGAAGAGGCTAGAGAATCTTCCCCGAAATCATTATATTTAAATATATCAATAGCGTAGGTCCCTATGGGTAGATTTATATCTAAATAATCTTTTCCAAAGATAGTTGCAATTCTATTAGAATTTATTTTGATGTAATGATATGGGGTAATAGACCCAAACATAGGAGCGCAACGTTGGTAATGTGGGCAAGTCACTAGAATCAATCTTCCGGTATTGGCGGCAATAGGCTCTCGGGAATAGCCTGAATCACTTCCAAACCCCCCAAAACTCTGCACTGCTATTGCAGGGGTAGTGAACAGTAGTGCTGATATTAAAATAATCAAAAATCGCACTTTACAGTCTCCAATAATTATTTAATGCGCTATTACTTACAATGTTGGGTTAATTACCTAAAAATCAAGCTTTACCTTACTCGCTATATAGTTAATTTTCAATATTACGGCTGTCAACATGGTCGGTAGCGCTACTTCTTAACGTCTGCTATAAGCGTAACAATCTTAAAAATCACCTAATCGTTCGTCCAAAACACAGTGTAAGTATGACCGGATGGGACCCAAATGAAAAATGGGGTGGTGGGGTGTAGTGGGGTCAGGGTATTGAGCAATGCGATGGTGGTGGGTGTTGTTGTGAAATTTACACTTCAATTATTTGTTTGCCGGGTTGGCTAATAGAAAGAAAATGTGAAGCCATTATTAGTAATTTTTACCCCGCTCGCTTACATAGTGCTTACATAGCACTAGACGTAAAAAAAGCCCACATCGCTGTGAGCTTGATTTTATTGGTGGCCGAGACTGGAATCGAACCAGTGACACGCGGATTTTCAATCCGATTTCATAAGTTATCTCCTGTTTTACCAAGCATTACAAAACTTTTATTATATCCATAAATCAATAAGTTAAGTTATATGTAGCTTTACATAATTATTTAAAATTGTATGTGTATTGCTTACATAGCGCTTACATGAATATAATGTCTATATCTTATAGATTGTAAGTTACACAAATGCCAAAATTAACAAAAAGTTATATAGAGAGCCTAGTAAGGCCCGAGGCTGGAAAGCAGACAATTCATTGGGACTCTGTGCAGGGCGGATTGGGTTTGCGTGTTACTAATGGTAGCAAATCATTTATATTCCAGCAGCGCATTAATGGTAAATCGCCTCGCGTGACAATTGGAGCTTGGGAGGATATGTCTGTTGATGATGCCCGAGACCGCGCCCGAAAACTGGCTGTATTAGTAGATGATGGTATTAATCCTAGGCAGCAAATGAAAAAAGATGCCGATATGTCAGTGACTCTTTCGGTTGTATATCTACGATTTAAGTCGGAAAGGCCACTTAAGGATAGGACTAAGTTTGATTATGATTATTATGTAAGTCATTATTTTTCAGATTGGGTCAATAAACCATTGGCTGAAATTGATAGCGATATGGTGATGGCGCGCTATAAAAAAATTAGCTTGGACTCTGGACCAGCTCAGGGCTCAGTAGCTATGCGTTTCTTAAGGTCCGTAATAAATTTTGCCAGAGCTACTTATGGCTCAGCAATATTCACTGAGAATCCAGTTTCAAGCATTACAGCAAAAAAAGCATGGGTAAAAAACATGCCAAAAACAGACCATTTAAGGATGCATGAAATAAACCCATTTTTGGTAGCAACTAGGAAGTTAGAAAATCCGATAATGGCTATGTATCTGGAATTTATTTTACTTACTGGGTCAAGGCGCACAGAAGCAGCTACATTAAGATGGGCTGATGTTGATTTTAAGGCTAAAACATTTACTTTTAGTGATACCAAGAACAACACAAATAGGGTGATGCCAATTACATCGAGGGTTTCAACAGTTTTGGATAACTTACTTAAAATAAAGATGGGCATTTATGTATTTGCAACTGTAGGTAAGGCAGGAAAAGTTACACATATTAGTGCGCCACATAAATCTATAACAAAAGTTAATCAATTGGCTGACACTGAAGTAACAGTCCATGGGCTCAGAAGAACTTATGCAACTGTATTGGAAAGCCTAGATTGCCCGACATATCCATTGAAGGCACTTCTCGGTCACAGTATGAATGGCGATGTTACTACGTCGCATTACACCCAAATAAACGTTGAACGCTTGCGTCCTTGGGCCGATAAGTACGAGGCGAAAATATTACAACTTCTGAGTAAAGAAGATAGGTGATTGTATGAGTGCGCATGAAAGCTTGAAAGAAGTACAAAGACTTTTCGACTTGGGCATAGAACTTGGCAACTTTATTAAAGCAGCAGAAGTTATTGACAATGAAGATACAGAAAATGAGCGCAAACAAATTGATGTCGATATAGAAACATCATTTCAAGAGTTATTGAGCAATAAGTATAAAGGTGATGCAGAAGAATTGGCGAGGGTTCTATATAAATACTACATAAAACTTTCTGTGAAAGGTATAAATATCCGTCAATCTAAGCTCGCGCCCGAACGCAAGTCAGGGCGACCTTCAATATGGGGTGAGAATGGTGAGCACAAGTTGATGCTCTATGAAGGCGTAAATCGCGAGTTACAAAAAATGAAATTAGAAGGTATCAATTCACCGAAAATACTCGCAGCAATCAAAAGAATGAATCCCTATACAGGTAATAAACGTGCCGAAAGAAATGCGTACGAGGCTCTTGTCAAAGGGTTGCAATCAACTTACAGCGAAGCTAAGTCCCTGTTAAAGAATGACTAATTAATTAGAAAACACTCATCCCACGTAGCCTATTTTTTCTAATTAAAAACACTTTTAAAATTTCTCCATATCAGGGAAACCCCTGTGCAACTGGGAGAAATTTTATGAAACTTACTTCACCACTACCTAAGGTGGAATTTCCACTAATTACAGCCTTTAACTTTTACGATGAACGCTTGCCGCGACCTATGGCTGCAGAATATCTCGGTGTATCACATGAGTTCCTTGAGACCAACGTGTGCTCAAAAAGGCATGCTATTCCATACTTCAAAATCGGTGCTAAGGTTTATTACTTAAAATCTGATTTAGATACTTGGATTCTTTCACGCAAAGTCGGGGCTTAATATGAATAATCTAATTGTTTATAAACAACCCTCGGGCAATCCTTGGTTAGATAAAACATTAACAAATTTCGCTAGAGATGAAATAAGTTATGTATTGGACCCAATTCCGCAGGCTTATTACAGGCCACATGAATTGTTTAAGTGGTTATGTGATAACCGGGCGGAACATTTCTTATTTGAGGGACTAGTGAACTTAGCCCCATTGTTTCCAGTAGACGCCTATTACGGGGAGATTAGCCATTGGTTAGCCCCACCACCATCAGGAGCAGGTAATGCGGTGGTCATTATCATGGGTAGGCATGATAAAAAGTTGAGGTTTATGGGGGGGAATTACTTCAACGAATTCCCAAATCGCTGCAAAGTAAACGTCAGCAATGATTTTTGGCAATCAATAGATGGGCTAAAAACAGACCTTGCTAAGCACCATTATATGAGATTGTATCTTCAACAAAACATGAATAATGATGATGATGATTTTGCGAGACAGGTTACATGTAAATCTAATATTGCGAACACGATGCCAGTTTATTTGATGCTAATAGATGGCAATAACCATTATTTTTGGGCAATGCCTGCGATTGTATACGGTCACCATCCATCTGATATGAAACATGAAAAGATGTGGGAGGTTGCATGATAGTAAGCGAAATAAGGTATTCCAGCGGCGTTAATAAATTTGATAACTTACCTAAGCAGCTTGTAGCAAAAAATTTTACTGATTTCATGGATAAGGTTCTGGCTAAACGAAGCCCCCGAAAGGGGGAAACCTACTTTTGCTCAGCTTTTAGTTATGGACCACATAAAGATACTAAAGAATATCCGCGTAATGACCATTACCGCCTAGGCACACATGTTGAACCTAAACGTTTTATAGTGCTTGATTTCGATGGATTCAGTGATATAACTGCATTCAATCAAACGTTTGCAGCCATTGAGGTCTTTAGTGGATTTGGTTATACCACTTGGAGCTACAAACATGATGCGCCTCGTGCTAGAGCGGTACTTGAACTTGATAGAGAAGTAACTCGGGAAGAAGGAATAAAAATTGGTGAGGCATTTCAAGCAAAGTTAACGGAAATTATTGGGGATGATACTGCAGTTTTTGACGATTCGGTTTACAGGGCAGAACAGCCGGTTTACGGGCCACCGCCGCTTGCACATACGTTTAGATTCGGCGGAAAAAAGCTTGTTGAGGCAGACCATTTTATTAATCTGTTTAATGCTAAATTAAAAACCGCATCACCTACCAATGTCACTCGTTCCAACAATATAACTTCAACTAAAACTAGCTACAACAAGCTAACTCAATCATCTTTAGAGAAAGTCTTAGCCAAGATAAATTGTAGTGATGAAAAGAGTTGGTCTGATGTGGCGAATGCGCTTGCTAGGGTCTACGGTGAAGCCGGACGTGAGTATTTTATAACCTTTAGCGAAGGCACCTATGCTGGGGCAGCGTATCCTGATTTTGATATTGATGAAGTCAACGAAAGATTTGACCGTGCTTTAAACGAGGTGGCATTTAAGCCAGTAGGTTTTGGTATAAAACGTCTTTGCGCACTAGCTAACATAGACCCAACAACGCTCGAGTTCGAACCGGAGCCATTTA
>CANNLO010000166.1 GCA_947505055.1 Methylococcaceae bacterium
GATTATATCAACTCGGCAGTTGATGCTCATTTAAGAAATAAGCCTGTGCCTTCAATTTTATATCAAGAAGAATCAACAGTGCCTGACAAAATAGCTGCTTGAGATAATTGGGTAGGTGAACGGTTACTTTATCTGTTACTACTTTAATATAACATGCTATACTTAAGATTATAATATTAACAATGTGATCTGATTTTTTGTTGGACTCATTTGTCCCATCATAAGTTGGTACCAAATTAATTGAAGATTACTTACTAGAGGATAGATAATTATGGCAGCAGATTCATTAATTGGTGGCACCAGTGTTACTGATACATTAAGTCAAACAACCAAAGATATTATAAACACCGTTTTAGCTGATACGCATGGGCCAGTTCAAACAACGACTGTCGGCGGGGCTACTGTAGTTCAAGGCCTGGGGGCAAACAATGAAGCCCAGGGAGTACTTGTTGAAGCAGACACTCCGGTAGTGGGGACTTTTAGCACCGGTGTCTTTAATGCTAATGTTGACTTGCCTGCCAATATTGGATTAACTTTTGAAGGACCCTCCTCGGTGGTCAGTTCAGCAGCAGCGAATACTTACCTAGCTGGCTTGATAGCAGAAGCGTTTCCGTCAACATCTTCTGACCCTGTTGTAATCGCAGAACGCGCAGCATTGATGAATGCCGTTAATATACTGAGTCAGAGTCAAGTAGATAGAGTAGTTCGTCTTATTAATGTAACGGACTCAACAGCTAATGGCAGTACTCCTCATGACATAAACATAGTGTCGAATAACACAGCCAGCAATCATGAAATTATAGCTGTTAACCTGTCAGCTGTTCATAACGGCAATACACTTGTTCTTGGTAATGTTAGTAGCGCTGTGATAGTTGGAGCAGGATCAGTCCGCGTATCAGGAAATGCACCATCCATAGTAATTGGAGATAACAGTAATCAGCTTATCACCGGTGGAACAGGCGCTGACACGCTAGTCGGCGGCGGTGGCTCTGACACGCTAGTCGGTGGTACAGGTGCCGACAAGTATGGCTTCAATGCTGCTGGACAATACAGGGTTGAAAATGCACAAGCGGGGGATTCATTAGGCTTTAGTCTTCCTGGTATAACAAATATCGACCAATTGGCGGCTCTTGTGACCAATGTAGCGATTGTAAACCATAATACGACATATACTTTTATTGGCGGCTCTACTATTACTTTAGTGGGCATTACACCAGATCAAATTACTGCGAATTTGATTCACTTCACACTTTAACGCCCTACTTGTTTAAGAGCAGAGTTCACTCATACGAACTCTGCTTTTATCTAAATAAAGTCCCCTCGCCGCATTTAAAGAATTTGATGTGCATTCGTTTCAGGAGAAATCTATTAAAGGTTTCTTAAATCACAAAATATCCGCCGGTAAATTAATTTCAACACTTAGCATATCGGGTGGTTTTGTACGTGGCTGGGCCTTCGATCCATTACGAACTCACCTTACTATTGCACTCAGTATCGATGGTATAGAACGGAGCAGTGGCTTAACCGGGCACAATGTGGCTGATGAGTTTTATGCACAGCATACGCCGCCACCCAACTCTACTTGTGGCTTTGTATTGCCTCTGCCGAATATAGCATTGGATGGTTTTGATCATCAACTAACCATCAAGATTGTTGAATGGCGTGGTATGCCATTGGCACCAGAAGCCAGTGAGGCATATCACCACGGCACTATATTTGGTGAAGTTAAGTATACTCAGCAAGGCTATATTGAAGGTTGGGTCGGGTTTCGTTCGGTTATTGAAAGCACCAAACCCCCTGCTGTTACTGTGGGACAAGACGGCCAAATACACTATGCCATTGAACTTGCTAGAGGTACAACGGCGTTAGCTAATGGCTGTCAAGTGATGGGGCAATTTCGAGTTCCAAAAAGTCAATTTGCCACGCTAAGCCAACCTGTTTTTTCCTGCTTAGGTACTGTGTTGCGACTGCACCATGACACCCCAATATTCAAAGCTGTAGGGCAAATAGATCAGATTGATCATGAGGGTATTCACGGCTGGGCCTTGAACAGCGCCAACCCGCTTGAGACCATCGATTTACAATTGGTAGTAGATGGATTGCCATTGGCAGCGATACGCCCCAATGTGCGTCGCAATGATATTGCAGCTCTGCTCAAATTATTACCTGAAGAGATCGGTATTTCTGGCTTTCATATAGGCTTGCCAACTCAGCTAAAAGATGGTTTTCTGCATACTATTTCTGTGCATTGCCGTAAAGATGGCACAGCATTAAATAAACAGCCACTGAATTATCAACACAAGTTGCATGGCATTAATCTTCAACAGGCGCAGACACTGTTAGGTAAATCGGATATTCAAACTGTATTGGATCAGCCTATTAAGCAAGCCCCGCAGGTTTCCGTCATCATCCTGAACCGTAACGGCGCACCCTGTCTTGAAGCATTGTTCAAAAGCTGGCAGTACTACAACACTACACCGGTCGAACTGATAGTGATTGATCATGCGTCTAGTGATGCAAGCTTGGAAATCCTTAAGCACTGGTCAAATAAGCTGCCCATTCAAATTGTGGCCTTGGATAAAAACGATTCCTTCTCCGCCTCATCTAATCGGGGCGCAAGGCTTGCCAAAGCCCCTTTTGTGTTGTTTTTGAATAACGACATTGTGTTGCTGCAAGATATTTTACCCGCAATGCTAGGTACACTGCACAACCAGAAAGTGGGTGCTGTTGGACTCAAGCTGCTAAAAACAGAGTTTACCAAAGAGGGTGAGAATAACTCACCCAGCGCTGCCCAAGTCCAGCATCTGGGCGTCCGCTTCACTCTTGTAGGTGACCAATACTGGCCCTACGAAGCTTCGCCTGATTCAGGCTTGCCAGAAGCACAATACAGTGCTCAAGACGTACCGATCGTGACGGGTGCCGTCATGCTTTGTCGTCGCGATGATTTTTTGTCGCTGAGTGGTTTTGATGAAGCCTACATTTATGGCTATGAAGACGTGGAATTTTGCCTACGCATGGCTGCACAACAAGGTAGTCGGATCATCTGCCGAAATGATTTAGTCGCACTTCATCATCATGGTTACACTCGACTGACAGGTCGTGAACCCGGCATGATTGATCACCAGTTGAACAACCAGACGCGTCTAGCGAGCCAGCTCGGCTTATGGTCAAAACGCGAGTTTTGGCAAAGCCTCCTCACTTCGGAAAACCTGCTCTCTAACGAAATACTAACCATTGGTTTTGCCGTTCATTACTCGCAAAGCAATACCGACGATAAAAACCAGCTTGCAATGGCAGTGGCACTGGCCGAATACCTTAGCGTAGATTTCCCCCGTGCTAAAACCATTTTCCTCGCCGCTGAACGGGGCTGGGACCATGTTGGCGAATTACATGTGCTGATTGTACTCAACTCCTATTTTGATTTGCGCAGTCTTAAGCAGCCTCGTGCCGATCTCAGAACGGCCTGCTACATCACTGATGAGCGCGAACTTGATACCTGGTCTATTAATCCTGGTTTAGCTTTATTTAATGCTTGTCTCTGTGTCGATCATGCCTTAGCCATCAAAACGGCTGACTTAATACCCGACCTTGCCAAGCCGGTTGCCGTTTCCATGACAGCACCGCTAGCAGACTTGCTCGATGCAAAGCGTCTGCGGGTAAGGTTGCAGGTGCCAGAAACTTCAGCGCTGATCAGTGCCGCCAAGCAGCTTACCCTGGCGTTAAAGGCACAAGGAGCTTTAGTGTACAGCACAGCAGACGAAGTTAAAGTAGTGGAAGTTGTGATCAGCTTACACGGGGATATTACGAAAACTGACGTGACCTTATCGCGTTATGAACGCCGTAACGACGTTATTAACGTGTTGTGGATTCTAGCGGAAGCGAACAGTCTTCATGCCAGCGAATTGACCCAGGCTGATCAGGTTTGGTTGGCGATACCTAAGCTTCCTCAGCACTTAAAAAAAGCAGCAAAAGATCAGCGATACGTTGAACCAAACAGCCAACTAATGCCGGGGTTAGTACAACAGTTACAACAAGCCGTGGAGGAAAGAATTGGACGTGCTTTTCATACATCCTAACTTTCCCGGACAATTTCGCCGCTTGGTTACTGCACTGACTAAAGAGCCGGATATGCAGGTGTATACCTTGGGTGATGAAAGCTGGATGCCAACCTTTGATTTGCCTGGTTTACAACGGTTATCTTACCCTAAACCAGAGCCAGAAAGCTCAGCCACTCATCCTTATGTACAAGGTTTCGAAGCCGGTGTGCGACGCGGCCAACAAGTAGTGCGCACCCTGCTTACCCACAAACATCAAGGCTTGGAGCCTGATGTTATTTATATCCATCCCGGCTGGGGAGATGGTCTTTACTTGAAAGACATTTTCCCAGCCAGTAAAGTTATCGGCTTATTTGAATATTACTACCATCCACGCGGGGCTGATGTGGGATTTGATCCCGAATTTCCGTTGACTTTCGATGATATATTCAGGGTGCGTACGCTCAATACTCTCCAACTCCATGCCCTGGAAAGCTGCGACATTCGCCTTAGTCCTACCGCCTGGCAAAAGAGCCGCTATCCAATGGCCTATCAGTCTCAGCTTCAATGTCTGCACGAAGGCATCGATACGGAGCAGATTTGTCCCGATCCCGCAGCAAGTTTTATCTTGGCTAGTGGTAAAGTAGTGCAGGCCGGTGATGAAGTTCTGACATTTATCAGCCGCAGCCTGGAACCTTACCGTGGCTTTCACTGCTTAATGCGAGCGCTGCCAGAAATCATGCGGCAACGGCCTAATTGCCAGGTGATCATCGTCGGTCAGGATGATCCGCATTATGGTCCAGCATCCAGGCAAGCTGAAAGCTGGAGAGCCCATTATCTCAATGAATTTGAGGGGAAGATTGACACTGAGCGGCTACATTTTACCGGGCTGTTGGATTTTGCTGATTACCTGAAGGTATTGCAAGTTTCACGCATCCATGTTTACTTGACCTACCCCTTTATTTTGTCCTGGTCGATGCTTGAAGCCATGTCAGCAGGATGTCTGGTTTTAGGTTCGGATACACAACCCGTTCAGGAAGTCATTAACCATGGCGATAATGGCCTGCTCTTTCCCTTCTTTGATACCAATGCCCTAGTAGCTCTGGCGACCGATGCCTTGGCGCAGCCACAAACCCATGAGGCCCTGCGTCAAGCGGCACGGCTCACGATACAAACGCGCTATGACTTTAACAGTGTTATTTACCCTCAGCATCTCGATCTGCTTTGCGGCTTTCGGGAATAACAGTACCTCTCATCATGAACAAATCTTTTGAAACCCTGCTTAAACTCGCATCAACCAAATTACAAGCCTTAGACTTTGGCAATGCGGTCAAACTGTATAATCAAGCCTTGCGCCTGAAGCCAAATAATGCCGCTGCGCAAATGGGCTTGGCGATGGTTTACAATTGCACGGGTGACAGTATTAAAGCCCTGAAAATATTGCAAACCATCTGGGCCGCCATTCAAGCCAACAACGCTAAAGAGCAGGCTAAACTAGACTCGGCCACACTGGCGGAAATACTGGGTCAGATAGGTATTGCCTTGCATCAACTGGGTCAGTTCGACCAGGCACTAATTTTCTACACGCAAGCTGACACAATTCATCCTAACGAAACCTTAAAGCTACGGATCACCCAGTTAACAAGTAAAACCACAGTCACGCCTTTTGAACAACTGCTAACTCAGGCGCAAATGCATCAGGTAAACGGACAGCCCGACGAAGCAATTCAGGCTTATAAAGCCGCACTGCAAATTAACCCCGACAACGACCGTGCTCAGCATGGACTGGGGAATTTATTAAGGGAACAGGGTGATCTACAGCCAGCCCTGTCTTTTATTCAGCAAGCCATTATCATGCAACCCGAGATAGCGGAATATCACAATACTTTAGGCATGTTGTTTCAACAAAAAGGCGAATTTGAAAAAGCCGCGACCTTTCACCGGCGCGCGATCAACCTTGATCCGCAGTATGCCGCCGCATTTTGCAATCTAGGCGTCGCCTTTAAAAACCTTAACCGTGCACCAGAGGCTATTACTGCCTATCGGCAAGCGCTACAAATTAACGCCAACATGCCAGAAGCGCATAACAACCTGGGTAATTTATTACGCACCATGGGCGACTTGGTGGGCGCAAAGGCCAGTTTAAAGCAAGCCTTAAAACTTCGGCCTGATTACCCGGATGCCAAGCAAAATCTTAAGGAATTACTGGTATTGCTTAAGCCGATTGTTAAAAAGACCAAGGTTAAACCGGCGCCTAAAAAAATCATAGCAGTGAAAGAAAAAAACAACAGGTAGAAGTATTAAAATTACATCAAAATAGTGTAAAATTGGTACCGAATTTACACTATTATTTCTCTATTTCCCGTAGTTCCTTTGCGAATTGCAACATGGCGTAACGTATAACATTTAGCTTTGATCTGCCGCTTAATTTACTGGCCGATTCCAACTGTTCGTACTCGTATTGGTTAAAAGGTACTCGTATTGCTTTGTAATCACGAATGGCATTTTGGTTGGGTTCATTGTCTTTGGCTTGTTCTATGGTAGAACCACCTTCCGCACCCGCAGCAAAAGCTTCAATTTGTTCATTGGTCGGTTGTGATGGAACCAAGTTTAATGTGCTGGCTTTAGGTTCTCTTCTTTTGACCATTACAGAATTTCCTCAACGAGTCGTTTGATTTCAGCCTTGGCTTTTGGATTGCTCATTTCCACTACGCTTAAACCGTCGCTCATTGCATCGCGGTAAACTTTACGATCTCGGATCATGGTGGAAAGAAGTTGGATTTCCGGATAGTCCTTTAAACACTCTCTTGCATCGGTTTCTTCTTGAATGATTGGATTAGTTGGGGCCATTGTAATTAAGCCGTAAACCTTTAAGTTGGGGTTGAGGTCTTTAGCTTGAATGATGATTTCCTGCATATTAGGTAAAGTGTCTAAATCAGGCTGTGACGGACGAAATGGCACAATGAGTGTATGTGCTGCGGTCATGCCGGTTCTTAATTCTCGGCTATCTCTTCCGGCGGCATCGACAATGACAAATTCATAGCGTTTATCAAGATCAAAGAGCGTATCCCGGATATTCTCGTATTTTTGTACACAATGCACTTTTGCCAGTTCCGTATTTTCAATCCGGTCCATAGCCCAATTCGCTGACGTACATTGTCGATCTGCATCGACAAGAACAACATCGTGTCCTTTTCCAGCCAGTTCTGCGCAAATATTTACGGCTGTAGTCGATTTTCCACAGCCACCTTTTTGGCTCCCAATTAGTATAATCATAGTGTAATTTTAGTATTAATTTGATGTTAGAAATGTGCCTAATTGGTACCAATACAGCACTAGTATATGTTATTTTTTTCCGGAATGGCTATATAAGTTACTGAATAGTCGAACCACGATGAAGATCATGGTTCGCGTGGTTTTGATGGCCGGAATCCGGCTGGGGTCTTCTGTGGCGAAATCGTCAATTGCTGTATTCATAAATTCTATCAGCCCCATTTGCGGACTGTCCTTGATTACCCGGTTTACAAATCGATCCTGAAGTTTTGATTTTATTTCTTCATCTATGTTCGTGTCTTTAACCAGCGACTGCAATTCAGCGTCAAGAAGTACGGCTTGTTTTTCTAGCCAATCGTAATCCATGTCGGCTTGAGAGGGCAGGGGACCGAAGGCATGTTGAAATACGCACAACACATCAAAGCAAAGATCCATGAACAGGTAAGCCATATCTTCGTTTTATTCGGCTATAGTCTGCGGGAAGATGCTGAAGATGGCTTGAGCCAAACCGGTTTGTTCGAACTGGAATTGTTCAAGAATCTTTGCGTCGGTTTGTTCATTGATGCTTTTGGCATACTCCTAAGGCTTGATAAAGTTCGTTTGCAGTGAGTTCGTGCATAGTATTAATTAGGCATTAAATTGGTACCATAATAATATCAAAATTGTACATATTTAGTACATATTTAGTACATATTTAGTGCAATATAAATTACAGTAAGGGGCAAAACCTTGCTGCTTACTATTGGAATATAGCCCCATAATTTTTTTACGAAGGCATCGACCTCAGTTTTTAAGTATATAATTCGGTTATCTTCCAAAATTTAAAGGGATTAGAAAAGTGAAAAAAATTATTATCTTTCTGGTGATGCTTTGTTTTTCATGTTCAATTTCTTTTGCCGACACTGAAAAAATTGATCTGGAATACAAGGGAACCTATTCAGGAACTTTTTCTGGCACAGACAGTGGCACGTGGACCGCAACAATTGCATCTACGGGAAAGATCACTGGAACAGTGACTTCTATTTTATCTGGGAAACTAGCAGTGACAGGTCAAGGATTGTCAAGTGGCGCGATAAGCCTTGGCAATGTAAGCTCTGGAGCAACTTTTACAGGAATGATCAATTTGACGACAGGTGCAACATCTGGAACGTGGGTTAATACTTTCTATGGCGATAGCGGAATTTTTTCAGGTGCGATCATTATCTTACCTTCCTCACTGGATTGCCTCTTTAATTGGGCAGAAATAACCTTTCCACAGTATTTCTCACCTGCTGGTGCAATAAGCTCAACTTCTAAACCGTACTATTATCGTTACTATACAAGTGCTGACACTTATCTGGCGGTTTCTTCGATCGATAACAACGTATATGTGTTGGGTGGATTTTTTGGCAATACTCCGCTTAAAGTAGGATTTGTTTCAAACTTTTTGAGCATTTCAGGATGTTTATAAGTTGAAAGGCAAAAGGATACGAAGTGTCTAATTTGCTAAAGGAACCCCAAGACGCATTATCAACCACCTAAGATACACAATGTCCTTCTGTCGGGTGCTGATTTTTAATAATGTTAATATTTTGGTAAACTTGTAATTTTCAAAGAACCAGGCAAAACCAATGGCTGAAATTATAGCGCGTAACGAAAACGAATTGACGATCCAGGTAACCATTAAACTGACCGGCAGTTTAATGGAAATGGAAAACACTATATTGGATAGCTGTAACGATATTGGTTGCTTGGCAACAACAGAAGCTTTGCAAAAATTTGATACGGATGGAAGCCCTATAAAATGGGGCGATACAAAAATGACGGCTCGAAATAGGGACAATAAAACCTATCAAACCCCTTACGGCAGTGTGCAGTTAGAGCGCTATGTTTATCAAAGTTCAAAAGGCGGCCGGATTTATTGTCCGCTGGAATACAACGCTCGCATTATTCAGGGTGCAACGCCCAAATTTGCTCAACAACTATCGCACAAATATTCCAACATGAATGCACCGGCGGTATGTCGTGATTTAGAGGACAACCATCATCGAAAAATAGCGCATTCTTATTTGCAGGATGTGAGCGATTGGGTAGGTGGCATTGCGCAAGCCAAAGAAGAGCTTTGGGAATATGCTATTCCGCCCTTGAATGAAGCGATAACGACTGCCGTTGTCAGCCTTGATGGAGCTTATGTATTGATGCGCGAAGACGGTTACCGAGAAGCGATGGTCGGCAATATTTCGCTTTACGATGTCACCGGC
>CANNLO010000167.1 GCA_947505055.1 Methylococcaceae bacterium
CAGTCTCAAAGAAATCCCTCAACCCCTTATGCTTAAAACTTTTTATCATTGTTAATTGTAAACCGATAGTTAACAGTTTACAACACTTAGTTTTAAAAATGAATTGCCGCAAAGCAGTCGCCCAATACTGTCACTTCCGACCCATAGCGGTCTGTCATAAGTTAATGGGGCGATGTCAGAGGGTGTCTCGTATTTTCTATACCCTGCTTAAGCTCAAGCGCACGAGAAAATTTGTATTAATACATCCCATACAGCCTAATATTATTTAGCGGAAAATCTGTTTATTCGATATATTGCTTAGTCAATTGACGTAATACTAACTGTCGAGTGATTAATCGGATAGCCTTCACTAAAAATCTGAAAGCTATTTGATAAGATGCCATTGTCATACCTTAAATTTTACGAGTTGATTGTTAAGATAAAAATCAACTGTCTCTTATGCCTGATTCTTTGATATGAATCATTTCCAAACCATTGGCTTTCAAAAGGGCCGTGACTTTTTTTGAATATTCATCATCAGAAAAAGGCGAAATATATATTTCATTAATCATGGCTCTCAAATCCACATCAATTTTTCGAGCGTCAGGAAAGTCAAATTTCGTAATCCCGCTCGATTCAGTTTCTTGTGAGTAAATGAAAAGGCGCAATTCCTTCTCAAAATCGTAATATGGTTTTTTTGTAGTTATAACTGCCAATTTTGTCAGTTCATCAAGTTCAAGATAGGATTTATAAGCCACTTTCCCCATATAAAAACTCTCTTTTAAATCACCCACTTGATTTTCAATAGATCTTTTAACTGAACCTACTGTAGATTTTATTGCCACTCCGTTTTTACTCTCCCTTAGATATATTTTCCACAGTGCATATGACTCATGAGGTGAAATAGACCAACAGTTAACAAAAATTGATTCTTTTGTGGGGCAGTGATCCCAATAAAAAGTCTCCAGCTTTCTCTCCAAGTCGTTTCCATAGATACCAGAAGACTGTAATTTTTTACGCTTAGATTTTAAAGTGTTGTGGGGTATGGATACTTCATACTGGTCTGTGAGCTTAGTTGCATTTGCTAAATAAAGTTTAGTATTAGTTATTAGATCTTCAAGCTTCAAGCCTGACATGTACCTCCATATCACGGTATTGCCATGTGGCGTTTCAATAAACTCGTTCGTATTAAATCTCATTTGCTTTAGACCTTTTCACGAATGCACTTCTCGTGTCTTTTCTAGCAATCTGCCATACTGAGAAATCGCATTTTATATATTGCCTAACATTCATAAAAATGGGAGTTAATCAACTATCTTGAAATATATCCCATTACTCTTTTATCATTTTTAATAACAGTTACTGGAATTAAATCGCTGCTGACTTTGAGCAAACTACCTGGGTATGGATTTTCATTTCTTTCAAATTGGGGGGTGATGACCATTTTCCCTTGTTTATCTATGAATCCGAATTTGCCTGTTTCATAATCACCAATCCTTACACTGGCCAACCCATTTGAAAAATTAGATGCGTCATCAAATTGAGGGTTAACGATCATTTTTCCTTGTTTATCAATGAAACCGATTTTGCCAGTTTTCTCATCACCAATCCTTACCAATGCCAGTCCCTCTGAAAAATTATTTGCGACATCAAATTGGGGGGTGATGACCATTTTTCCTTGTTTATCAATAAAACCGATCTTGAAAGCCTTATCTTCACCAATTAGGACTCTTGCCAGTCCCTCTGAAAAATTATTTGCGCCATCAAATTGGGGGGTGATGACCATTTTCCCTTGTTTATCAATAAAACCGACCTTGCCTGTTTTGTTATCACCAATCGTTACGCCGGCTAATCCCTCTGAAAAATCATATGCGTCATCAAATTGAGGGGTGATGACCATTTTTCCTTGTTTATCAATGAAACCGACCTTGCCTGTTTTTTCATCACCAATCTTTACCCTCGCCAATCCTTCTGAGAATTGAGCTGCACCAGCAAATTGGGGGGTGATGACCATTTCCCCTTGTTTATCAATAAAACCGACCTTGCCTGTTTTGTTATCACCAATCTTTACGATGGCCAACCCGTTTAAAAAATTACTTGCGATATCAAATTGGGGGGTGATGACCATTTTTCCTTGTTTATCGATGAAACCGATTTTGCCAGTTTTCTCATCACCAATCCTTACCAATGCCAATCCCTCTGAAAAATTACTTGCGACAGCAAATTGGGGGGTGATGACCATTGTTCCTTGCTTATCAATAAAACCAATCTTAAAGGCTTTATCATCACCAAGGAAAATCCTTGCCAATCCCTCTGAAAAATCACTTGCGACATCAAATATAGGATTGATGACCATTTTTCCTTGTTTATCAATAAAACCGTATTTTCCTGTTTTGTCATCGCCAATCCTTACCAATGCCAGTCCCTCTGAAAAATTATTTGCGACATCAAATTGGGGGGTGATGACCATCTCCCCAGTCTTAGTTGTTTTTAGAGTTTCTTTATTTTTATCATAGGAGGTATTTAGTGTTTCATTCTCTGACTTATTACATCCAACACAAAGAAACATTGTTAATATTAAAAGCCCAATATGATTTGAAATTTTGTTAGTCATTGTTAATTTCCATTATTTTAAAACGTGGCATTATGTTTTTTCGAGACTACTAAGCTATAGTAAATAGCTTGCCGCTTAATTTTATCATTCACATCTACATATCACTTTGCCAACAGGAATGCTGGAAAAAGTTGTAATATGAAATTTTAAAGGCTAACTTCTTCAGTGTATTTAGGGTTAACTTGATAGCTGTCTGCTTTAAATCTAATTAGAATTTCATTGGACTTAGGTAAAACAACTAACATTTCAGTAGGATTTATATATAAAGCTCGGTACGTTGTGTTGATTTCAACTGGAGAAGAAATTTCTGGAGTTATTAAATTTGAACTCTGTAAGTAGAATGGCATTCTTAAATTTCCAACGTAAACTAAACCCAGTTCACCCTCAATTTTTTTCATTAGCGCTTTGCTAATCCGTATATTCAACATCAAACTTCCAACGTTTCCACCAGATGCCTTATCCCCACTTTTGTATATCGTACCTTTAATAAAAGAGAATGATTTGTTTGGTTTCCCATCAAATGAATATGCTTCTGAATTTGAATTCACAAATTCAGCATTGCTAGGAAATGCTACCGCACGCTCAACATCTTTGAACTTTCTAACAGTTCTCTTTGCTCCAAAAGCATTTGAACCAACATAACTTCCTACTTTAGAAGAAGATCGTAACAATTCAAAAATTGCATTTTCTTTATACTGATTATAGATTTCATCACTGCTCATTGAATGGTCGAAATAGTCATCTTCGTAAAGTAATCTTAATGTGGTGTATTGTGAGTAATTAAAAATTTGCGTATCTGGATTATATTTAGTGGGATGATCCTTTAAATTTATAAATAGTTTTAGTTCATTATTAATACCAAGGCCATTCAATCTTGATTTATATTCATCTGAAGATTCGTATTTATCCTTTTTAAGTTTACGGTTGGTGACTAGCTTACTAAATTCCTTATCAAAATTACTGATATTCTCTTTTTTCAAATCCCAGTTCACAATAGTCTCAACTGGAGAAGATACACTTTCATCGTTGTTTTTGTCTTTATTTAATTCTGATGTTAGGTTTGATGTAGGTTGACTTGAATCGGCCTTAATGACAACGTCAGCCTTGTTTGAGTTTTTGAGTGCTGCGCTTGAATTCCCTGTAGACTTTTCATTGAAAACAATACGACTAAATTCTGAAAACTCTGATTCTATGTCTAAATCGCTACAACTCTTTGGAGGCCTTATACATGACTTATCCATGCCGACACCTTCAGAGTCACCCATGTAGACCATCGAGGCATCATAATGGCCGAGTTTAAGTGCTGATTTCGCTAGGTAGTAGTATGCGAGGGTATTTCTAGTATTAAGGGTTGCAATTAGTCGCGCTAGTTCCGACCATTTTTCCTGCCTATCAAGTATTCCAAGCTCTTCGCGCGACGCATTAAATTTATTCCTACATTCCCCTGTGTTGCATTCAAGCCTTATTCCCTCCACACTGAAATTTTGATCATGCTTTACATCTAGGACGCTATAGTTGGTTGAGTTAGGAACAGAATCTAGTTGTGCAAAGTGATTCAATTTACCTTCTTCACCAATATCAACTCCCTGGGTGACAGGTATGGCTACACCTTCGGTGTTTAATCGATATAAACCATCTTGTTTTATCTTGTAACCTAAAGGATATTTAGGCGGGACCTTCAATGCATCGCGATAAAAGTTAGGAATGCTTTCTGGATTTAAATTTCTATATTTATCTAAATAGAGCGTAAAGTCATACGACGGTTCCGATTTGACTTGAGATTTTAAGGAAAATCTTAACGTCTCACCAAAGGCCCCACATTTAAGTATATCAGTCCTTTTAAGATCAAAATCAATGGTTTTGTTGGCTAAATCAATCTTAACTAATTTACCCTCTTGATTTCGATAACTACCATTAAGTCCCTTTAGCGACTCATATATGCTTTTACTTTGGCAGGAGTCAGAATCACTTGAAAAAGCAAAAGCTGTATTTGCCGAATAAATACAACTAAGAGTTAATAAAATGATATGTAATAATTTTGAGAGAAAATTCATTTAGTAGGTGCCAATTAATTTAATTATTTAGAGGTACATCACACAGAAATTTAAATTGATATAAATGTCTGCAGCTAGGAACTTTCGCTCTAGCCCGATGAAGAATTAAGCACGGTTAACCTATGCGGTAACTTTGTCCCCCTAGGCAGTATCATCCCAAATTGTTGCACGTCTTAAATTAGCCCCTAGTGTCATTTATAAACGTCAGCTTTATGGCAAAGCAGCTCAATTAGGAAGCAATGACTGCTTTGCGTTGGAGAAATTTAGGTACCATATGGTCAGCGCCAACACTTAGCGGTCGTTCAAATAGTGCAGGAGTGTACTATTCTTCTTAGTTAGCAAGACCGTCCTCAGTCACTCTGAATTTAAGTGATTCAGTATCAGAAGAAAGAACTTTTAATCTGAAATTCTTGAATCTTATATATTCGTTCTTAATTTCATACGTTAAATTCTGAAAAAAAGCAGTGCGAGCTAAGTCCTCTGGAGAAAACTCTCTGTATGATAAAAAGACTGATTTTCCATCTGTACCGTTGTAAATTAGCTCCTGATTTACGTATCCTCTAGAAGCATCAACTTTAGTTTTAACAACGTTATCTAAGTGGGCTGAAGACTCAACGGTATGAGCACGGTAAAAAAGTGAAGGAACCCAAACATCAAAGCCATTCTTTAGATAGGTTTTGTCAATTGGCTTTCCGGTTGAGTCCACAGCAATAGCTAGCCTTATATGGTCATCTCTCGGTATCTGCATCATCGCGTATTCTTGACCATCTTCAGTTACATATCCACGTATGGGGTATTCATTTTTTTCAACAAGTTCTGTTGTAACGCTTCCTACAGTAAGATGAAAAGTTGCCGTAGGAGTGAGTGCAGGAGATTCTGTTTTTGTGACATAGTAATCCTTCACCCTAACAATAGGGTTGCCTACAAAAGTGTTCGCATCTGCGTTTATGGTGTAATTCTTCTCAAAAACGTGAGTAGTTTGTGAGATTGAATTGGCAACCGGCTTTACTGAAGCGCAAGCATTTAACAATAAAAAAAATGTCAAAATAAATAGTTTTTTCATACTTTAATTTTCCATACTGTCTGTTAGTGATTTTTTCATATTTAATGTCAGTTAGATATTCATACCTATGAAAGAATTTGTCAATAAAAAATCTATATTCAAGATGATATTATTCAATACTGATTGTGTTACGTTTGATTTATTAATGGTTGAGTGACTGCTTATGGCCCGATGCTGCCTAACGACCTATAAATCAAGCCACCTATAAGCCGTCATTCAAAATCACTGGATAATAAGTGACAAAAAGGCCTCGGAAAACCGAGGCCGTTGCCACCACGCAAAGGCGGTAGCAAAGACACCTTGCGGGTATCTAATTGTTCCCTGGCGTTTGCAATAACGGCAGGCAGGACTTCTGTTGCAGGTGGGCTATGCCACCGAATCAAGTTTATAACCAATCTGCGCCTGCAGTTCAGACTGGTACATTTCTTACATAGCCGAAGCTTTGAAAATGTTTGTCCTATTCTTAGTATAGTCACCACTGGGGTATGAGGGATCAATTCCGTAGTTTTTTTATTTCATTAATTTAGTGATATCTATTGGCAATTTAATCTGGCCTACTAATGCAACTAATGGTGCCAATGGGTGAAAATCACCCCCATACATTGAGCCTTCGTCTGACTCTGCTATCCCTGATGCGCCTGGCTCCTTGTGCCCAGTTAATGCATATCGGACATCTTTACCTGGGTCGGGATAGATTGCCTTAGCGCAATCAATAAGAGTGTGCCTGAATGAGTGGAATACAGTATGGATGTCGGTAACTCCGCAGGCGCTGCTATATCTAGCCCACCACTTAGATACTAGCTGAGACGGGTCGTTATATTTATTGTTAGCGTCTAAGTCAGGAAAAAGCATCGCGCCGATTTCAGGCCGCTTTTTACGTTCATTTTCAACATAAGATACCAACCCCATGGCGATAAGGTCAGGGTGAATTGGGAATCGTCGTTTGGAGGTTGAATTCTTTAGTTTCGTGTTTCTCTTTTTAATCAACTTCCCTGTACCATCTTCCTCGTATTCAGTAAGCACCATAACATTTATGCCATCTTCGACGTAGAAGTCCGATAGTTGAAGTTGGCAAATCTCACGAATTCTTGCGCCAGTAGCCAAGCCAATAGCAGGAATCCAGTGTTTGAAAGCTTCACTTGATGTAGGAATTTGTTTTTCTAGCCAAGGACGCTGAAACAATAAGTTGAGTTCAGGGACTGTGAATGGGCGTATTTTTTTCTTAGGAACACCTCGCCCGGATGTTTTAACTTTGGCTGATGGCGCTACAGTTATTACGTTATGCAAGATTGCTACGTTAAACATAGCCGTCAGCATTTTTATCTTGCTCGTAATTGTTTTATTGGCATATCCGTCGCCTTCAAGTTTGGTAACCCATTTGTTTACGTCTTCGCGGAGTACCTTCTTCAAGGGCTTATTTTCAACAAAGAGAGAGAACTGTTTTAATGTTGCCTTAAATCCATCGGATGTTCTTGGGTCGCGCGGCTCCTCGCTAGCCCATAAGTCATGAATAGTAGACAGGGATTCTTCAGGGTCAGGCTTCTTGGGTGGATAGACAACTGGCGATGCGACATCGGTATCTCTACCATCACCTGCATCTCGTGCTATTAATTCATTGGTAGCATCACGTTCGGCTCTGAGTAATTCTAGTTTAAGTTTGAATAGCTCTTCTGGTGTGCAAGACAGCCTCTCAATAGAGGCGCCAAATGGCCGAAGATAATGATTTAGTGCTACATCAGTTAACCTAGACACGTCGTAGTTAGCGATATCTTGCTTTAGGGTTGCCAAGCTTTTTTTATGAGTAGTAGCTGCGAAAAACCTATTCTCTGGTGGAAGTTGGTAGCCAGTTACAAGATGGCGAAACTGGTCGTCACTTCCAAGAATGTTGCGATGCCTGTTGGCTATAATTGCAGTAGCAAGTTCAGGGGTTAGTTCAATTTGAGCTGCTGTACTTGGATTGTTTGTTATTAACCCTGAACTGGCCGGCGGACTTTTAAAGTCAGGTTTGTTAAGCTTGAGTTTTAATGCCTCAAATTCTTTATCAAAATGCGTAGTCCATTCACGACAACGTTTCTCGGCAAGCTTTAAGTCGGTTGTGTGTAGTGATTTGCGGATTCTATATGCAGGTGCGTAATGAGACTGAAGGGCTTTAGGGACTGATATACAGAACTGATAAACATCCCGGTCTTTAGATAGATATTTCATGATTTAACTAGGCTAACACAAAACTACCTGTAAATCTACCTGTAAAACTACCAGCATGTTCTTTTGTAACCATTGCTAGGCTTGAATCCTTGTATATACAGGCGCTATACAGATTTTGGCGGAGAGCGAGGGATACGCTGTATCACTCGCAAGATGCCAATTAAATCAACAAGTTAGCTGATTTAGTAGGTGACACAAAAGAGCTAAAATATCACTATTTTGTATCCGAGTTTAAATCTCACCAAGCCGGTATTATACAGGCATTAGCTGAGAGTTCAAGCGCTGAGTGGAGTTGACCAGTCAACATGTACCGTTGTATGTTCCACTGCTGTAATTTTTTTACAATAATAATTATTCGCAAATGTATTCATGCCACTTAACTCACAGAGGATTATCTCAATGAAAAAACAAATTAACCACATTAGCAGCGATTGCTGTTTTATCGACATCGGCAGCATTCGCTGCTGAAACTGAGGCAGAATTGGACGGGACGATGTCCCCCAAAACACAAAATCGGCACTTGGGTGCCTAATCTGCTTGGGCAGATTTTTGTATTTCGGCTCCCCCAAGTCCTCACCGTCTGCACAACTAATCTCACGTTAGCTTAAAACCCTCACTATGACTGCATTCCAATGCCATAGCCTGCTAATGTAGGTGGAGTAAATCAACACTAAATCAGCAAAGGATAATCCGCCTGAAACCTAATAGGGTGTTGGATTTGAGGGCCGCAGAGGAACTGTGACAAAATGATTTTCTGATACGTGAGATTGGCTGTGCCTTTAAACTTCGGTTACGTGAGCTTCACTGTGCAGCAAAAATAAACTTAATTGCGATATTGTTGGCATAGCGCCAAATGAAGGGCTCATTAACTCTGTAAGGTTTTCGGGGGTGAATAAGCCAGGCCATAGTTCTATAAAATCAATATCAGGGGAGCCATTGTTTAGCACCATTAGCGAAGCGGGCCTTTCTCAACAGATAAGTTCATTAGAAAGAGCCGCTATCTTCGGAGTGCCCGCTAATACTTGTTGCCTGTTCTAGATGGGTAGCACGTGCTTCCGCATATTCAAAAGGTTGTAGGTAGATTCTACCTTCCCCTAAGATCATGGGTATTTCACCAGCTGTTGAGAAAGCAAGAAATGCATCTGCAGCACTAAGGCCATTTTCTATACTTTCGATTAATTGATCATCAATTACTTTTTTAGCACAGGCTAATGCACGTGATGCCGTAAAGAACGATCCTACTTTGGAAGGCTTCCCGCTATATGGAGGTGATTCGAAGGCATCGTAGGTTTCGACTGTAAAAGGTTTATAAAGGGCCATTTAACTCCTTGCTTTGTTCAATCAGTCCGTCGAAAATTCTTTCAAGTTTGATATTAGTGCCACGAAGTCCAGCAACCACATCTGCAGCCCACTTGAAGTAAGCTTGCTTTCTTTCAAGCGACCAGTCAGCAGGTGGGGAAGATAAGATGTCCCTTAGGTTACAAATCTTATCAGCAAGCTTGACCATTTTCGCTTCAATAGAGATGTGAGGCGCATGGTCAACCTGATTCTGTTTTCTGACATCTTTCGGGAGGCTTTTATCATCCGTTACTTC
>CANNLO010000168.1 GCA_947505055.1 Methylococcaceae bacterium
AATGCCGATAATGCATCTGAACTGGCCGCAGTTGCTTCCGCTGCCGCTAAAGTTAATTATGATATTGCAACTGAGCTTGCAGCAGCCAATGCAAAAAAAGCAACTGCAATGGCCCAAGAACATTTTGAAAATGCGGCAAAAATGGCCTCATCAAATGCCGCTGCAGCGGCGGTCTTAGCTGCATCAATTGCCGCTGCAGCAGCCTTAAAGCAAGCGGAGCTTTTAACGGAAAAGACGCTGCTGGCAAAGCTACAAAAAGAAGCCTTTAGTCGTCTCGAAAAAATATCCAGCCTGCTCCCAGGCGTAGTCTATCAATTTCAACTGAATACCGATGGCAGTTATTGCTTTCCTTACCTCAGCAATGGTATTCAGAATCTATTTCCGATTAGTTCACAGGAAGGTATCGAGGATGGATCAAAAATCTTTGCCTTTCTTCATCCCGACGATCAGGAGGGACTGTGGGCCTCGATTCTTGACTCGGCAAAAAACCTGACTCCCTGGCATTACGAGTATCGAATCAAATTGGACGATGGAACGATAAATTGGCTGTTGGGTAATTCCGTACCGCAACGCGAAGCCAATGGCTCAACGCTCTGGCATGGCTTTATTTCGGACATTACGGACCGCAAGCAAATAGAAAATGCGCTCCGTGAAAGTGAATTTGTTTGTAAATTTGCCATCGAGGGTTCAGGTGATGGTTTATGGGACAGGAATTTACAAACCGACGAAATTAACTATTCCAAGCGTTGGAAGGAAATGTTGGGTTATGCCGAAGACGAGATCCTGCCTAGTCGCAATGAATGGCTTAATCTTATACATCCGGGTGATAAGGAAAGCGTTGACATGGCAATGCAAGCTTATCTAAAGGGACAATCACAAAAATATGCTATTGAGTACCGACTACGCAGCAAAAACGACGACTATATTTGGATTCTGGCACGAGGTATGGTGGTCAGCTATGATAAAAATGGAGTTCCTTTAAGGATGATTGGCACGCACACCGATATTTCCAAACTCAAATATCAGGAACAACAAAGCAAAGAACATTTGGAGCAACTAGCCCATGTCACCCGACTCGGTTTGATGGGAGAAATGGCCTCCGGCATCGCTCATGAAGTCAATCAGCCGCTTTGTGCGGTAACATCTTATGCACAAGTGATTACTAATCTGATCAAAAAAGAGCCTCTTGACCAAGTAAAGATCTCCGAGGTAGCCACAAAAATACAGGAACAGACTTTAAGAGCAGGTAAGATCATTCATCGCATGAAAAACTTTTGCAAATCCCAGGTCCATGCAAGATCAACCGTTGACATCAATACCTTGATTGGCAACTGTGTCGACCTGTGCCATGCCGATCTAGTTAAGCACAAAGTGAAAGTCATCATGGTGCTGGATGACCAGCTTCCGTTTATTGATGCCGACCAACTGCAAATTGAACAGGTGCTGATTAATTTGATCCGCAACGGCAGCGATGCCTTCCAGGGCATGGCTCTTGAAAAACAACGCCTGTTAACCCTAAGCAGTTTTCATTCACTCAACAACACTTTATCTGTCAGTGTGGAAGACAATGGCAAAGGGATTGAGGAAGATTTGCATGAAAACATTATGACGCCTTTCTATACAACCAAAACCGAAGGAATGGGGATGGGATTATCTATTTGTCGCTCACTTATTGATGCCCATGGCGGCACCTTGCTTTTTGATAGCGTTTCCGGAAAAGGCACTACGTTTTATTTTACATTACCGATTAGCCGCTAGCCGGAGGCTAATTTTCCTGGCTAGGTTCAATATCAATATCCATTAATCTTGTCCAAAAAACGCAAAGTATTTCAGCTTGCCGAATAAGTTCATGATCAATTATTGGGCATCACGTTAAAGCGATTCACGTAACATCATAAAAATACTGTAAAATAATTAAACAAGCATAAATAAATTACGCTTGCCCTGCATGACATCCTCCCGATTAATTTAACGTTGATCGCTATGTTTTTTAAGATGTTTTGGGGGGTATTTTTAATCGCAAGGGTTTGATATAAAAGATGAGTGAAGAATACGAGTACGATGATGAGGCCGAAGAATATTACGCAATCCGGCCCAATAAAACACAAATAAAGAAAGATATGGCGGTCATTTTTGCGTTGAGCGAAGAAATGGCTGAGTTGTCACCCGGACAATTGAAATTGCTTGAACTTCCTGAAATCATTAATAAGGCAGTTATCGATGCTTCTGGCATGCCCCATAAGGGTGCGAGAAAACGCCAGCTAAAGTTTATTACCGGCCAGCTGTTCAAAATTGATATAGAGCCTATTTTAGAGAAATTGGCGCGCATCAAAAATAAAAGTGCCCATGCCGTCCGTGAGCATCATGCTGTTGAGCGTTGGCGTGACCGACTAATTGCAGAAGGAAATGATGCGCTGACAATCTTGCTTTCCGAGCAACCCCAAGCTGATCGGCAGTTATTACGGCAGTTATTGCGTAATGCACAAAAAGAAGCGGAACTGGGTAAACCGCCCAAATCGTCTCGCCTGCTCTATCGCCAACTGAAAGTGTTGTTTCAGGTTGAAGGCGACTTGGATATCGAAGCAGAGCTGGAAGAAGATGAGGATGATGATGAACAGGATATTGATTAGGCGTTGAGCATAACTTTGTGATCTGGCAAATATTTGTTTTGCTGGTAACTGAGATGCACTGTAGGGTTGGAAAGGTATTTTTCAACCCTACGTTAACCACGCGTTAGCTTTTGCCCCTTTTTTGATTTTTTACCTGTTTAAATTATTACCTGACCTCAAGTTATTTCCATTAAACTGCTTTTGATGCATTATTGTTTTTATTAGTCTTCAGTATGTGCGTCTATTATCAGTGAGTGGTGCGCATTCTATAGAAGTAAATATTCATTGCCCAGAAATAACTGCGACAATTTGTCGCGCCAAATTTTATTTGGAATATTATTTCTGGGATTCTGTGGGAAATTTCGGCAATTATTATCAGCTTGATTTGGGAAATGAGTCATATGACCTATTTATAGGTTATATGCCACACTACACGTTAAATTAATTGCTTGAACATGGCTATTTTACTGGGTATCTGAAGAGTAATCTTCTAACAAACCAATAAGTACAGCAATTGTAATGCCAAATGGAGCGGCATATTGTCGCGCGTCAATATGCCACATTTTCATGATGTGTTTTCGTGATTAGAATACTTGCAACTCTTGAGATTGTGCTTCCTCCTAAAGGGACTCGAGTTAGTTTGTAAAATATCCTTCCTCTCCAGTGCGGACAGCAACCCTGTCCGCATTTTTTTATAAACAGTTATTGGCATGAAACCATGAAACGAGACTGTCTATTTGATAACTTCGACTCCTGCGTTGCTAATGACTTGTCTATATTCAGGCAGGTGGCTTTTCATGAAGCAGGCCATGCTGCAGCAATCCATTTTTTTAATAAACAAAAACAGCTACCCCCGATATTTTTTCAGATTACCGTTAAATACTTGCCCCATTTTTCTAATGAGCAACTTGCCGGGTTGCGGTTATTGTCACGTAATCATTATATCGGCATGATTGAAGGTGGCTACTTGATTCAGAATCTTCCTGTTACATTGCTTGAACACGATAACTACACCCTACACGAACAACTAGCCTATCAAATTGCCTTTGAAGCAGATATGGTCAATTTGATGATTGGGCCATTAGCCGAGGCCAAACATGTGTTCCTTCGGAATAATGGCATTTTCATGCCGAATCAATTAGATATCAATATATTTTCTGATTATTGCGGAACTTCTGATCTTGGAGAAATACGTGAATATCTTGATATATTAGTACCGGATAAAAGGGAGCATCCTGCCAAATTAACAGAGTTATTTAACTGTGCAATGATGTTCATTGAGTCACCAAAGTATTGGCAGGCCATTGAATGTCTGGCAGATCTTATATTTAAAAGTGACGAGGAATCGATCGGATGCGAGGAAGCCATTGCCGTAATGGAAGCCAGCTTGGTTAGGAAATTAGGGGCAAACAGTGGAATATTGCAATAGTATTGCTAATGATGCTTTCGTGGACGGTATGGCAATAATTATTCTAACGGAGAGCACTTGATAGTCTGATTAAAGAGCTATCAAGTGCAAAAGCAACCAATTTTATAGGTTAGTGTGCTTGTTACTTATCGCATTTATGCTCTGTACCGCAGCATTTCGACATATCGCCACCGTGTTTTTCGCAATGTTCAGTGCCGCATTCGTGGGCAGCGGTACTGTGATGGTGGGAGCAATGACCTGTATTACAATTTTTTGTTGATGCCGCATTATGATGCGCACAGTGTTCGGTACCGCATTCATGTGCCTTTGCCGCAGAGTCTTGGGTGCAATGCTGGGCACAGGCCTGATCTTTTGCACCTGGATGCTCTGCACAATGTTTCACACAATCATGATGAGGGGAAACTGTGGTTTCACAATGTTTTTGGCAGGCTTTTCCTTTCTTTTTGCCTTTGTGTTTAGCGCAATGGTCAATGCAATCGTGTCCTGTAGCCGTGCCGTGTTTAGCGCAATGTTCGGGAGTTACTGCAGTAGCAGCAGGTGCTTGATTTTGTGTGGCAGGCGCATCGATAGTCTTCGTGTCGGCAGCAGCGGGGGTAATGGCAGCCGGTTGCTCTGATTCAATTGTTGGCTGGGTAGCTTCACATCCCGTCAACATTAATATTGCAGTGAATATAAAAGATAAAAATAAGTGTTGTTTTTTCATTGGCGAGTCTCTGTATATAGTTATAATTCAATGTATTGAGGCGGAATTATACCATAAACTACCCTACTTCTTTCATCTCGTCTTTATAAAATAAAGTCAGCGTGTCGCTATTTTTGACACAAGATTTTTTGGTTCCATACCAAAAATCGTCAAAAATTTAGCGACGGTTAGATTGCTGCGCAATCCCCAGCCGTCCTGCTTCACTTTTTAATCACCCAACAAGGGGATGATTAAAATAGTTCTCGCAATGACTTTACGCCTCTGGCATCGTGCGATTGCATTTTCCCTGCGCGGTGAAGCATGCTTGATAAAACGCCGCTAACGATGAGGCTACTGACGACTATAATTCACGCTCGCTACCGACTCCGGTACGCGGCTTCCCTGAATTACAGCGAACGGTTTATTTGATAGATATGTTCTGTATTGCATGCAATCTGTAAGCCTTGTCTTACAAATATTACAGTTTGCGCCTTGTAATAACTGAAGTCTGCTTTTTGTGTGTTACAAAAATATTACAGTCGTCTGCCCATATAATCAGGGTTCGCAGTTTTACGGCGTATCAAAAACTTTACACTTTTAATATTTTTGTATTGAAATTAATTGTAATTATTTAAAAATACCCTATAAATCAGTAATTTAATATTATGGCGCAGTTTTTGCTATTGTAAATTGACCGTAATAGAAAATATGCGGCTAGTAGCGAGGATACTTAATCTTCGTAGACACAACACAAAATAATATGGAATTATTATGAAATATAAAATAAATGACTTAATGGCTGTGTCTGCCATTTTAGCCAGTGCGCCATTCTATGATTCTGCCGACTATGCGGATACAGAGTTATCAGAGCTCAATACGCGGACCATTGCACATGTGCAAGCAATTAATTATGACGAAGTTGTTGCTGAGAATATGACTGATTTCGATACGTTGACTGAGATAAGCCCAGGGTGGTGGGTAAATTATCTTTGCTGATGCCTATTCGCTTATGGGTATATGGATGATAAAGAACATCAATACCTTTGAATATCCCTTGTTGTTCTGGAGAAGAAAGTGCAGAAAACTAATTGTATTCAACCAGACCATTTAAAAATATGATGAATAAAATGATGACTCCGACTCTGATTAATTGGACGCTTAATACTATTAATGCCGATCAGGACAATTTTATGCCCCCTTATGATATGCATGAGGCTCTTGACCGATTGGAGGCACTACCGCCTTTATCCGGTATCGGACTGCGTATTATGGAATTGGCAAATGATCCCTCCGCAGATGCCAATGGATTAGCGGAAATTATTGAACAGGATACTGTGGTATCGGCACAAATAATACGCTTGGCCGGATCGCCTGTTTATGGTTTCTCGGGAACGGATCTTAATGTTCGCGATTCGATTAGCGAGGTTCTGGGCTTTGATTTTGCGTGTAATTTAGCTCTTGCATTGTCTGCATTTCCATCATTAAAGATGTCTAAAGACGGAGCAATTGGCACCCGTCTATATTGGATTCATGCTATTGCCAGTATGCAACTTATGCAATTGCTGAACAATCAATTAGCCGTATCAAAGAAATTTCATGATGCAGAATTAATACAGTCAGGATTGATGCACAACATTGGATTGCCATTATTGGCGGATCAATTTCCAATAGAATTTGATCATTTAAATATATTGGCAAGTGCAAACCCAACTATGCCAATTATAGAATTGGAAAAATTCGCCTTAGGTATTGACCATAATATTCTTGGTGCCTGGCTGATGCGGTCATGGAGCATGCCCAAATCGATTATTGATGTCGTTAATAACCATCACAATCCACAATATCGCGGTGAGAGCTATAAGTTGAATCTGCTGACTTATTTAAGTGATTGTTTACTAGGTAAGCTTAGAATTGGCCATGCTGCACAAAAACAATCCTATTCTCCTGAACTTCTAAGTGACCTGGGTTTGACTGTAGAGGCTATTGAGAAGTCGATTGGTTGTCTTTATGACAATCTGGAAAATATTATTATGATGGCAGAAATGATCACGGAATAATGACTCGATGTATTCTGTGGCATTATGATCGGGAACTGACTGCCAAATAATATAAATGGAGAAAGGGTGCTGGTAAATTCTATATAACAAGGCATTCAGTGGCCCTATGGAGAGAATTGCCAATATATGCCATCCTCAATAATCCCTTCAGTATCCTTTGGAAATCCCCGCTGAAGAAACAATGCAAACAATGCAAAGGCATACAGAAGAAATATTATTGTATCCCGACCCCATTATTCGGGAGAATTGCACCGTCCCCCTCATTTCTATATGCAATGCTGCAGAAAAACAATAATTGAAACGATTTTCTGAGTTTTGGCGGTCGTATTTTCAGAGTCAAAAGAACCGCCATAATGAGAAAAGCTGTAACGGTCGACTCTTAATTAACTAAAGTACCCCCTATTTAAGGTTACCTTTTTAATGCTAAACAAAGCTGTGCTTAGTGAGGAATTTCCGCGCGTTGAACAAGTGGCGTTCCTGCTTGTCTGACTTTCCATAGATCATAGGCCGCTTGCTGAGTGATCCATAAATCAGCCTTACCGCCGTTTTCTATGCCTAGCCAGTTCTCAAGCCTTACTGCCATTTCTGGAGACAAAGCCGCTTTGCAATTTAACACCCTGGATAATGCCGCGCGGGTCACGCCAAGCTGTTTAGCGGCTTCGGTTATGGTTATTTTTAAGGCGGGTAAAACATCCTCGCGTAATGTTTCGCCGGGGTGGGGTGGGTTATACATCAATGACATGGTGGGCAACTCCTTAGTGGTAATCAAGATAATTGACTAGAGCAACGTCCTTATCTTCAAATTTGAATGTTATCCGCCAATTGCCATTGACGGTAATTGAGTAATGGCCCTCAAGGCTACCAACCAATTGATGCAAACCCCAACCGGGTAAATTAACATCATTGGCGGTCTTGGCAATGTCCAGCCTTAACAATTGGCGCATTAGTCTTGGTGCGTGGTCCGGTTTGATTCCGGCCTTACTGCCCGTCTCAAAAAACAGCCTCAAACCTTTGTGTTGAAATGATTTAATCATGCGCCTATTGTATAGCGCAGCGTTTCACCGTCCAATATATAATTTCATACCGCCTTTCTTATTGGCGTTATGCCTGAGCGGGTAAAGGGTCTGCTCAGGACAGTCTGAAACATCACTCTATATTTTGTATCTAAATACATATTTACCACAAAAACCATTGATTTTTAACTTAATTAACATTTAAAATTAAATAGTGGTACACGCATTGGTACACCTTTTTTGTGCGCTTAGGTGGGATTGTATGGGTTTGATTGAAATGATAACAAATAAAATCACTTTCGTTTAAATCAAACCGCAACTATTGCCGATTGTTATTAGGGGAGGGTTATCAAACTTCTGCACTTTACGGCACTTTGTGAAAATTCAGCTTTCCAGTTCAACTAAATAACAATGTAATATTGAATCGCTATTACTCTGAATTTCCCGCGCGTGAAAAAAGAGGGGAGGGAGCGGTCACCGGAAACCAAACACAATGACTTTTTACCCGCACTATACTCTTGCTACAATCTTGCAGTAACCTTGCCCGTAACCATTGCACTCAATTTACCTGATCACATTGGCGCTTGCTGCCTTGCCTGTACTTTAGCGCACCATTCCGCCGTATGACCAAAAATACGCTGAACATAAAAATCATGCTCCGCCTTGAGTCGATAAAAGGTTTTCCAGTGCATCCCTTTTCGTTTATAGCCGTCAGCATGGGCAATGCCAGGTTTCCAGCCTAAGAGATCTCGTAAGTTATTAGCCTTTCTAAATTGTTGATCATGCCAGGTTTCACGCTCTGACTTATACGCCAGCCTAAAACATTTACGGCATGCGCACTGACCGTTTGAAAAATAAAGAACGCCGACACGCCCACGGCAATACTCGCACCTGAACCAATGCCGAACACCGCCATAATTACAGGCTGTCTGTGTGAGCTGTACCGTATTCTCGTATGGCTTACCCGCTAACGAATACCTGAACCTTGCTGAGCCATGCAAGCGATCTGCTGCGCCCACTGTATTTATGTTGATGCTGCTTACTTGGTTGGTCGTGCGTTTGCTCATTTTTCAAACCCAAATCATTAAGGAGTTTTGCGCGCTACCTGCGCGCCGTGTGTATACTTTTGTAAAGTAAATCGCTGCCCACGAAACAGCTTAAAGCCTTGTAGTTGCTGGTTTTTCTTGCCCGTAAGTTTTCAACTAATTGCGCTGATAATGCGCGCCAGCCGAATACCAAATAAATAAGGAGCTTTTACCGTCCAGGTGTTGCATTTTCGTTCACCATGCCACCTAAGCCAGCGCCGTTATTGAATTTAAGCGTCCACCATGCGTTGCATTTGCTGTTTCTTTTCCTGTGCCCTTTTTAGGCTGTTTCAGCGCCTTTTGTGGCTTCGGTATAGCACCGGATTGCTTACGCTGCTGCTTGCCAGTATGCGGAATAATTCAGGCTTCACCATAGCATGTTGGTTATTATTTGAAACTGAGTGTCAGCTAACGACCCAGACTGTGTAAAAAGACTAAATCAAGTAAAATGTGTCTACCAAAATTATTGGAGAGAGCAGATGAAACGGTTTATTCAAAGTTCGGATAGCAGCCAAGACGCTTTATTTCCTGAGCACCTGGAAGACTATGTTGCGGCAGACAATC